>JBBSTQ010000333.1:0-4298 GCA_038235745.1 Sphingobacteriales bacterium | reverse complement strand
GTGTGCCATCTTTATCAGCGACCTTCAGTCGGTCATCGTAAATGACCTGAAAGAAGAACTTTCTGCTCAGAATCAAGGGAAACAGTACGATTACAAGGTAAACGCAAACCTATCGTATGGATTCATGAAGAACAGAATTCTAGAACTGCTCTGTGTAAAAGCCCCCTTGCAATATCTTTAAAGAACTGGAAATGTTGTTCCTCAAACACACCATACCTATACGGAATGGACGCTCAAACGTAAGAAATCTAAGGAAATACAGGGCGAGAACAAAACCTAAAGTGACTAAAAATCAAAGAGATGCTATATGAACTTTCCTTAACTTAATGACATTGGACTTGCGCCAGTGGGGGCCAGTAGCGATTGATTAATCGAATACGCTGGATTTATAGCTTTGAATATCGTCTCTATTATCTGTATTTGTTGGATTGATAGCTTTAATTTTTTTGCTTTTTCCAAGGTTTTTTGCTTCTCTTGCTTAATTTGTTCGCTCCTTTCGTTTCCTTCATAAACTGACATGTCTGCACTTAAGCCTTCAATTAACGTTGCTTTTAAACAAGAATTAGGGTGTGAGGATATATAGTCGACGAAAGCAGTTAAATGACTATAAAATAATTCTTTAGTAACCTGATAAAATTTTTCAGTTAAATCGCCATCACTCTTAATACAAATGCTGTCCAATTTTGAAATGATAGCTATCTTATATTGTTGTTTTAGTTCCACACCACCTACAATATCCAAATAAACAACATCACCCTTAAGAAACCAGTTTTCTGAAATTTTGGATATTACACCAAATAACATTTCCTCATTTTTATCAAAACTTGTCATTATATAGTAACTGTCAAGAATTTACTTTTTTGAGGAAATTTTATCAAAATGCTGTTATTACATCATTTGTTGTCAAAACGTTGATTTCGCAACATTTTATGCTAAAACATCGTTTTTTGAATCATTTGTTGCGAAAACGGAATTTTTGTAATAAAAATCGATGTCGCACAAATTATATTGACTAATTCTATCTTAAATCCATCATTATATTTCATTTAGATACACTTTCCTGTTTTAGTAAAGGGGGGTTATACCCCTATAGTAAAACGAGAAAACCTACTTTCAGTGAATAAAAGCATTGTTTAATCTCAATTTTCAATCAAAATAATTTCACTTCATGAAAAACTCATCAAAAGACAATTAGACAGAGGGTCTGTGCTTTCTACGGAGGGTGGGTATTATTAATAATTTAAACAAATTTAAGCTTGTGGTTTTAACACGTTTAAAGAAATTCCGGCATAAACCCTCCTATGGCAACCGCACAATCTATTTATTCCGTTGCTTCTTTACTTAGTTAATCCCAAAGCTGATTACAGTTTCATAATTAATCTTAAACATTTAATCATTTAAAATTATGGAAAATCCTGTAAACAACTTGCTACTAGTAAGTGAAATTGAATTGGTCTATAAGCCTAAAATCAAGCCGTCAGAACGACTAAAAATTACATCGTCTAAAACTGCCTATCAAATATTTCTGGATGGCTGGGATAAGAATTCTATCGAATTATACGAACAGTTTAAAATCATGATTTTGAATAAAGGGTATAAAGTTTTAGGAGTTGTACCAATCTCCAGAGGTGGAATTGATGGAACTTTAGTTGATTTAAAGTTGGTATTTGGGACAGCGTTTAAAGCTGGAGCATCGAATATCATTTTAGCTCATAATCATCCAAGTGGAACTTTACGACCTAGTGATCCAGATATTAATTTAACAAAGAAATTGGTTACGGCTGGTAAGATTCTGGATTGCAAAATCATGGAACATTTGATAATATCTAATGAAGGATATTACAGTTTTGCAGATGAAGGAATGATGTAATCAAAAATAGTATTATATTCACATAGTGTAAACAATAAATTTTATAACAAGAAGAAATGGTTATTTGTTCTTTTATATTGTTTTTTACTAAATTTTTGATGGTTTAAACTAACTCCCTAAATCGTAAGTGACTGAGACTCCTACCCCTACAGCCCTTTCGTTTAATTTAGGTTTATAATTGGTTAGTTTAAGCTCCGTCCTCCCCGTTCGGAGCTTAACTGTTTTATAGGGTTTTTGGTTTTGAAGAAACTCGCCGATTTTGTTTTTCTTACTATTCTTTTTTTAGTGTAAATTCATTGTCTCAATCATTTTTCTGGTTTTGTGTTTAGAGGCTTCCAATCGCAAAAATTAATACAACAACCATGGGACAATCGCTGGCAAAAAATTATCTTCATATCGTATTTAGCACCAAACATCGCGAACCATTAATACACCCGCCGGTAGAGGAAGAATTACATAAGTATCTGGGCGGTATCTGCAATAAGTTGGAATGCCCGGTATTAAAAGTAGGTCGCTACACAGATCATATTCATATTTCATGTATGCTCTCAAAAAAAATCGCATTGATGAAGCTGATGGAAGAGTTGAAATTACATTCTTCTAGATGGAACCACATCCTGAATTTACAACTTTATCAGAATCCGATTAGAAAAATAGCAATTTTTAACTATTATAACTGATTCCATAAAATTTTACCAAATAATTTCTCTTTTCCTTTATAAATTCATACCTTTTAGCGAAATTTACAAATACATTCAATAAATTACGTCTAAAATGAGTTCATCTACGCTGTTTAACAATTACCCATCAAGCACCGAGTTCTACGACGAAATGTATAACGGCAACGAAATTCGGGACCCATATAAAAAGTTGGTAGAATTTTTAAAAGAATACCCAGTTGAAGAGCTGAACAAAAAGGAAGAGATGGCTAGGCGCTTATTTATGAGTCAAGGCGTAACCTTTACCGTTTACTCTGGCGATGAAGGCATCGAAAAAATCTTTCCTTTTGATATTGTGCCCCGTATTATTACCGCCAGCGAGTGGGCATATATTGAAGGTGGGATAAAACAAAGGCTAAAGGCGCTTAACCTGTTCTTAAATGATGTTTATAGCAATCAGTTTATCATAAAGGACAAAATTGTACCGATAGATATGATTTATTCTTGTGAACATTACTTAAGGGAGATGCACAACCTTAAAGTTCCGCATGATATTTTTGTACATATATCTGGTATTGATATTATTAGAGATCACGACGGTACTTTTTACGTACTGGAAGATAATTTGCGTACCCCGTCTGGCGTTTCCTACATGTTGGAAAACCGGGAAATTACCAAGCGTATTTTTCCTGATTTGTTGCCACACACCTCTGTTAGAAAAGTTACTAATTACCCTCAGCTGTTATATAAAAACTTAGCTGCGTTATCGCCAAGGCAAAACTCCAACCCAAACATTGTGATGCTTACCCCCGGAATTTACAATTCGGCGTATTTTGAGCACAGCACTTTAGCCCGTTTGATGGGTATTGAGCTGGTTGAAGGCCGAGATTTGGTGGTCGATAATCATCGTGTTTTTATGAAGACTACTGGCGGTTTACAGCGTGTGGATGTAATTTACCGCCGTGTGGATGACGAATATTTAGATCCTTTGGTTTTTAATTCTGATAGTATGCTGGGGGTGGCAGGCTTAATGTCGGCCTACAGAAAAGGGCATGTTGCTATTGTAAATGCTCCAGGTAATGGTGTTGCGGATGACAAAGCGATCTACATTTATGTGCCGGATATGATCAAATATTACCTGAACGAAGAGCCGATTTTGAAGAACGTACCTACCTATAAAATGGAAGACCCTACAGAGCGGAAACACGTTTTTGATAATATGGATAAAATGGTCATCAAAAAAACCAACGCTTCTGGCGGGTACGGGATGATCATCGGAAGTGCCGCCACCGAGCAGGAGATGGACGATTACAAAAAGGTAGTATTGTTAGATCCTCGTTCTTTTATTGCCCAGCCTATAATTAGTTTATCCGCTGCTCCTTGCTACATCAATGGCAAATTGCAGCCAAGGCGGATAGATCTCCGTCCGTTTGCTTTGTTTGGCCCATCCGGGATTGAAATTGTGCCGGGCGGTTTAACCAGGGTTGCGTTAAAAGAAGGTTCGTTGGTGGTCAACTCTTCGCAAGGTGGTGGCAGTAAAGACACATGGGTGTTGAATAGTTAAGAGTAATAGTAAGTATTTCCAGACCATGGTCGATAGTCCATGGACAATAAACATTTAAAAAAATTATGTTAAGTAGAGTTGCCAATTCGTTGTACTGGATGTCCAGATATATTGAACGTTGTGATGGGATTTTGAGGCTATTAAGGGTAAACTATGCATACTCGCAAGATGAGTTTGAGCAGTTTAGCTGGCGCCCAGTTTTAGT
>JBBSTQ010000332.1:0-4306 GCA_038235745.1 Sphingobacteriales bacterium | reverse complement strand
TGGTACAAAAAGGGAAGTTAGCCGCTTGAGCTTTTGCATTAGAAAGACAATTAAAAAGAGTAGATTTTCCAACGTTTGGCAAGCCAACTATTCCGCACTGTAAAGCCATATTTATTTATTTGAATATTTTTACTGTTTTACAATGAGTGTAAAAACACTCAATTTGGGCGCAAAGATAAGAGAATAAGCGTATAATTTTTTAGTTTCGCATTAGTTTTATAAAAGTGGCTAAAAAGCCTCACTCAAACAATAAGCCAACATGCAGGAAGATAAAAATTCATCACTCGAATCCGCTCAAAACGGAGACCTAAAAATTAGTTCTAAAATAAAAAGTCTTTTGGCAGAAATTGCGAAATGGGCAAAGATGGTTTCGATCGTCGGATTTTTTATTGGTGGAATTTTGCTGGTTGTTTCATTTGCTCTTATTTTTATGGGTGGTGCTATGACTGATCAAATGAAATCAATGGGTCAGCCGACCACTGTAATAAACAGCACTACGGGAGTTGTTTATGCGATAATTGCTGTTATTTACTATTTCTTGGCGAAGTACATCTACGATTTTGCGATTTATATGCAACAAGCCGTTGAACATAATGATCAAGAATCAATCGAGTATAGCTTCGACCGATTGAGAGCTTTTTTTAAGTTTATTAGCGTGGCGGCGATTGTGGCAATTGGCTTTTACGTTTTTGCTTTTGTGCTAACGTTGTTATCGGGAGTTTTTGGAGGAGGTTAGACTTAATATTTGGAATTACAAGTCGTTGATGCCCACGGTCTGTCTGATTAAACATTTAAAATATCTACAACAATTACCATTGGTTAGTTAACTTTACAAAAAGCAAATTTTTAATTTTGAAATAAATGGCAAAACCTAGAGTATTCATCAGTTCCACTTTTTATGACCTGAGACATATCAGAGCCGACCTTGACACTTTTGTCGAAAACCTAGGTTATGACGTAATAAGAAATGAAGAAGGGGATATTCCGTATGGTAAAGATGAGGCATTAGAAGAGTATTGTTTCAAGGAGATTAAATCTATTGATGTATTCGTGTCAATTATTGGAGGCAGATTTGGTACGGAGTCAAAAAGAAACACCTCATCTATTTCTCAAATTGAGTTGAGAACGGCGCAAAAAGAGAATAAGCAAGTTTATATTTTTGTTGAAAAAAACGTATTATCAGAGTTTGAAACATACTTAATTAACAGAGATAACGATCTGATGAAATTTAAATATGCGGATGATAAAAGAATTTATTCATTTTTAGAAGAAGTTAAAAACTTAAATATTAATAATAATATAAAAGGTTTTGAGGCAGCTTCGGACATTACCAAATATCTTAAAGATCAATTTGCTGGCTTATTTCAAAGATTTCTTGAAGAACAAACGAGGATTAAAGAAGTTAGTTTAATCAGAAATTTAGAAAAAACAGCTCAAACGTTAAATAAATTAGTTAATTTTTTGAGCGATGAGAACAAAGGACAGACCGAAGAGATAAATCGCATATTAATGATTAATCATCCGCTGGTTGAGGCCATAAGAACACATTTAGAAATACCGTATAACTTCTACATAGAAGGCTTTATCGATTTAAA
Source organism: Sphingobacteriales bacterium (assembly GCA_038235745.1). GTDB lineage: Bacteria > Bacteroidota > Bacteroidia > Sphingobacteriales > Sphingobacteriaceae > Pseudopedobacter. The sequence goes on along the minus strand of JBBSTQ010000332.1, from coordinate 2,711 downwards.
AGAATTATTAGATGCCCGAGGTTTTAAGGAATTTGAACCTGATATTTTCGAACCAGAAGATTTTGTCTCACAATGGAGAAAGAAAACAAATAGGAAAGAGTTTTTATTAACTATCTCGGACTCATTATTTGATGAGGATAAAAAATTAAAATTCATTAAAAGAACAGATTGGGATGATTCGTTTGTTCAAATGTCGATATTTGAAGAACCTGACGACGAAGATTTACCCTTTTAGTGCGAAACACCATTTACGGAAAAACGAACTGTTCAGGAAAACCTACATATTCCTCCGATACTGCCCGCCAACCTCATACAAAGCATTAGAGATTTGACCCAGCGAACAATACTTCGTCACTTCCATCAAACTTTCAAAAATATTTTCGCCGTGGATCGCTTTCAGCTGTAAATCCTTCAACAGAGCTTCGGTTCTATCTTCATTTCTTTGCTGAAAAGCTTCCAAATTTTTGATCTGTAGTTGCTTTTCCTCTTCCGTTGCTCGGATGATTTCCCCTGGCGAAACCGTCAACGATCCTTCTTTATTCAAAAACGTATTGACTCCGATAATTGGAAATTCTCCGTTATGTTTTAGCGTTTCATAATACAAAGATTCCTCCTGAATTTGTCCGCGTTGATACATGGTTTCCATTGCACCCAAAACGCCTCCCCTATCGTTAATGCGTTTAAATTCTTCTAACACCGCTTGCTCAACTAAATCTGTCAATTCTTCGATGATAAAAGCGCCTTGCAAAGGGTTCTCGTTTTTTGTTAAACCCAACTCACGGTTGATGATGAGCTGAATTGCCATTGCTCGGCGAACCGAAGCTTCTGTGGGCGTAGTAATCGCTTCATCATAAGCGTTGGTGTGTAGCGAATTACAATTATCGTAAATAGCATACAGAGCTTGCAACGTGGTACGGATGTCATTGAAATCAATTTCTTGCGCATGCAGTGAGCGACCAGAAGTTTGGATATGGTACTTTAGTTTCTGCGAACGATCGTTTCCTTTATACTTGTTTTTTATTGCTTTTGCCCAAATCCGTCTGGCAACCCTGCCAATCACGGCATATTCTGGATCAATCCCATTAGAAAAAAAGAAGGAAAGATTTGGTGCAAAGTCATCAATGTGCATCCCGCGACTTAAATAGTATTCCACGAAAGTGAAACCGTTGGAAAGCGTAAATGCCAGTTGAGAAATTGGGTTTGCACCCGCCTCTGCAATGTGATAGCCCGAAATAGAAACAGAGTAAAAATTGCGGACTTTCTCATCAATAAAATATTGCTGGATGTCGCCCATCATCCGTAAAGCGAATTCCGTGGAAAAAATGCAGGTATTTTGTGCTTGGTCTTCTTTTAAAATATCCGCTTGCACTGTACCTCGAACGCTGGAAATTGCTTTGGCTTTAATTTCGGCGTATATCTCAGCTGGTAAAACTTGGTCGCCGGTAACTCCTAAAAGCATTAGACCTAGGCCGTCGTTTCCTTTTGGCAGGTTGCCTTCGTATTGTGGTGCATCAGTATTTCTATCGTAGTAAATAGCTTTAATTTTTTGCTTTACTTCTTTTTCCAATCCGTTTTCAACAATGTATTTCTCACACTGCTGGTCAATCGCAGCATTCATAAAAAAACCCAAAAGCATGGGTGCCGGGCCGTTGATGGTCATAGAAACCGAGGTGCTGGCGGCGCAAAGATCAAACCCTGAATACAGCTTTTTAGCATCATCCAAGGTGGCAATGCTTACGCCCGAATTTCCTATTTTTCCATAAATATCAGGACGAACATGTGGATCCTCGCCGTACAAAGTCACAGAATCAAAAGCAGTCGATAATCTTTTTGCAGGCTCGCCAAAACTTACATAATGAAAGCGTTTGTTCGTTCGTTCCGGACTTCCTTCTCCTGCAAACATTCTTGTTGGATCTTCTCCGGCTCTTTTCAAAGGAAAAACTCCGGCGGCATAAGGGAATTCGCCGGGTAAATTCTCTGTTAACAACCAACGTAAAATATCGCCCCAAGCTTCATATTTTGGCAACGAGATTTTCGGGATTTTTAATCTAGAAAGGGACTCGCTAAACAAGGGTTGCTTAATTTCCTTATCTCGAACTTTATAAACAAAAAAATCTTCTTTAAACTGTTTTACGGTCTCTGGCCATTGCTTTAACAGTCGTTTACATTCAGTATCCAACTTCTCCTCTACAGCAACATAAATATTTTTTAACGAATCTATTTCTTCGGCTGTGGCATGATGATTTTCTAATAATTCAATAGTGCCATTTAGCTGAAAAAGCTGTTGCGCCAACTTACTTTGTTCATCTACCCATTGTTGATAGCTAGCACTTTCTTCTGTAATTTCTGCTAAATAGCGAGTTCTGTGGGGCGGAATAATATATATTTTTTCAGACTCTTCTTTAGTGAGATGCATTTTAGCTTCAAAATCGACACCGGTTTTCTCAGAGATCTTTTTCATCAACGCAACAAAAAGATTGTTTGTCCCAGGGTCGTTAAATTGAGATGCCATAGTTCCATAAATCGGCAAATCTTCATCGGCAGTCTCAAATAACAGATGATTGCGTTTGTACTGTTTCCGTACATCGCGAATGGCATCTTGCGCACCACGCTTATCAAACTTATTGATGGCAACCATGTCTGCAAAATCGAGCATATCAATTTTCTCTAACTGCGTTGCGGCACCAAACTCGGGCGTCATCACATATAAG
>JBBSTQ010000331.1:0-4314 GCA_038235745.1 Sphingobacteriales bacterium | reverse complement strand
CCTTTTGACAACTCTCTGGTTATCTTATCGTGTTTAATCGACAGCAGAGAAGCCAACCCTGTAGCTGTTGTGTAAGAACTATAGGTTATCAGGTAATCAGTATATAAATCTACAAAAATCTCCATCTATTATCTCTTGAATTTTATCCTCTTCTCAACTAGCAAAGTTATTAACAATTCAGCTGGTCAAATCATTGTTTTTAGATTATTTTTGCGTAACGTGAGTAATTTACTAATCAAGCGTCTATTTAATTTTTTTTAATGACAAAACGTTATTTCAAACTGCTTTACATAGGCATTTTACTGTTTTATGTTTCCGTAGGTTATGGGCAAAGCAATAATTATATCAAAGGCATTGCTATTGATTCAGCCGGAACAATTAAACTACTAAACACCAGCATCAGTGTTTTGGATGCAAAAGACTCTACCCTTATTAAATTTACCAGAGCCGGCAACACCGGAGATTTCCTAATCGATAAACTACCAGCGGGTAAACTTATTTTATTGGTTACTTACCCAGGTTACGCCGATTATGTGGAGCATTTCAACTTAAACAGCACCAATACCTCTAAAAATTTCGGAAGTATCGATATGCAACTAAAAGCCCGATTGCTGACCGAAGTGGTTGTCAAGGGTACAACCTCTGGCATCAAAATAAAAGGAGACACCACAGAGTTTAATGCAGGAAGTTTTGTGATTCAGCCAAATGCTAAGGTAGAGGATTTAATTAAACAATTTCCTGGGATACAGGTAGATAAAGATGGCAAAATTACCGCTCAGGGCCAAACCGTGACTAAAGTACTGGTGGACGGCGAAGAATTTTTTGGCGACGACCCTACCCTCGTCACAAAAAACTTAAGGGCAGACATGGTGGATAAAGTTCAGCTTTACGACAAACAAAGTGACCAAGCTACTTTTACCGGGATAGATGATGGCGTAAAAAACAAAACGTTGAATATTAAACTTAAGGAAGATAAAAAGAAGGGGTATTTTGGAAAAATCGATGTCGGCGGAGCTCCGAACGGCTATAATTCGGAACAGGTTACTTTCAACGCTTTTAACGCAAAACAAAAGCTATCACTCTATGGCATCAACAGCAACACCGGCAAAACAGGTTTAAATTGGGAAGACCAAAATAAGTATGGATTATCAAATACCGAGGTAAATGCAGATGGGAATATGATTTTTTACGGCAACAGAGATGATATTAGCTATAATGGACAGGGTTTGCCCGAAACCCAGACAGGAGCGGTACACTACGACACTAAATGGAACAACGGAAAAGAATCAATCAACCTAAATTATAAAATTGGCGCAATTGACATCAACGGTGTAAAAAACAACTTGAGCCAAAACAACCTACCCAGCGGGGTTTTAAATACCAACAGCGATCAAGATTTTAGGAATTATCTTGCTCGCCAAAAATTAGACGCTACTTACAAAGTTAAATTAGACTCCACAGCTGACTTAAAAATAACGATTGAAGGAACTATAAAAAAAACCGCATCTAATAACGACTTTTTGAGTAGCACTAGCAATGATGAGCAAACGTTAAGGAATACAAGTTCGCGTTTATTACAAGATGATGGCGACCAGCAAAATTTTTATGCAAACATTTTTTGGAGCAAAAAATTAAAAAAAGCAAGGCGCACCATTTCTGTAAGCGCCACTGGTTCTTACAACAAAGATAATTCTGAGGGTTTTCTAAACGCTGTAAACCAGTTTTATAACCCCATCAATAATCCAGACGGAAGCCTTAAATTGGATAGCACTTTAACAGTAGATCAACAAAAATTCAACAACACCCTTGGTACAGTTATCAATACTAACGTTGCCTATACAGAGCCATTGACTAAATCACTAGCATTGGTTTTTAATTATGCTTTGGGTTTAAACAATGGAGCATCAGACAGGCGATCTTTTAACCAAACCGCCCCCGGGATTTACAACGATTTTGATGAGGAATTTAGTAATAACTTTGAGCTCAAACAGCTATCGCACCAAACAGGAGCAATTTTCAACTATAAGAAAGACAAAACCATTTTAAACTTTGGGAGTAAGTTCTCGTATGTTAATTTTAATCAGGTCGATTTATACACCTCAACTAAATACAAAAGAGATTTTTTTAACGCTAACCCTCAAATCAATTACCAGTATAAGTTTTCGCAGCAGAAATCTTTGAGGATTGATTATAACGGAAGTAACACACAACCCAGCATTACCCAAATACAACCGATAAGGGTAAATACCGATCCGCTTAATATTTATTTAGGAAATCCAAACCTTAACCCATCATTCAATAATCGCTTTAGCGCAAATTACAATAATTACAAGGTATTGAGCGGGCAATATTTTTACGGGTCAGGGTCTTTTCAGTTTACCACAAATGCAATTGTTGATAGCAGATTGACAGATTCGGTCGGCAAAAGTACTTTCCAATCGGTAAATATTGATAAGATACCCTCTAACTTTAACTTTTATGGTGGTTTATCTAAAAAATTTAACGCTCTAAACGATATTAATATCGGCTTCGATTTTAGCGGAAACGGCAACAGCTACTATAACTACATCAACAACGAGCTTAACAATACAAAATCAAACGCTTACTCGCTAAACTTGACCATTAATAAATACGAAGCAAAAAAATACGAAATGTATGTTAGATTGGGTCCGTCTTACAACACCAGTCAGTCTTCACTGCAAAAGCAACTGAACAACAACGGATGGAATTTTAATGGTCAAGGCAGTTTTGCTTATTACCTGCCTTACAAGTTTGAGGTTTCTTTAGATGGAAACTATATTTACCAGCAAAAAACAGTAAGTTTTGATGAAGATTTTCAACGGTTTCTTCTTAATTCAACTGTCAGAAAGAAATTTTTGAAAACAGACAATTTAGTGCTTTCGTTATCCGGAAACGATTTGCTGAATCAAAACAGGGGCTTTAATCGTTCTGCATTTGGCAACACCATTACTCAAAACACATTTACCACCATTAGAAGATATTTTCTGCTTTCGCTGACTTGGGATTTTAATAAAATGGGTGGAAGCATTAAAACCCCACAAACACCATGATGAAACTTATGATCAACAGCTTAATTTTATGCCTGTTACTTGGTTTCCAAACTAAAGCGCAACAGAAAAGGTTTACGCAAAGTGGCGAAATTGAGTTTGAGAAAAAAACAAATATGTTTGCCTTGCTAAAAGCTTCTATCACTAAGGATAACGAGCCCTATATGCAAAAGTACTACGAGCAGTACAAATCATCACAACCGCAGTTTGTCAGTAAAAAAAGTACGCTCAGTTTTTCAAAAGACCAATCACTCTTTAAAGCGGCGGACGATGAGGCAAATGCAACACAAAATGCTTTCTCTCGTATGCCGGGGGCAAATCAGATTAATGTGATTCACAATAATTTTGTTACGAGCAACAGCACTATCCAAAAAACAGTTTTTGAGGAAACTTTTTTAGTAAAGGACAGCACCCGAAAAATCAAGTGGAAAATTACTGACGAAAAAAGAGAAATTGCGGGCTACCAATGTAGAAGGGCAAATGCTATTGTGATGGATTCTATTTATGTTGTTGCATTTTATACTGATGAGATTGCTGTTTCTGGTGGGCCAGAATCTTTTACAGGTTTGCCCGGTATGATATTGGGTGTGGCACTTCCGCATGATCATATCAATTGGTTTGCAACCAAAGTAACAGATAGAACGGTTGACCAGAAAAGTTTGCAGGCACCTGTTAAAGGAAAAGTAGTTAGCAACGAGGCTTTGAAAGAAATATTGCAAAAAGTATTTAAACAATGGGGGCAACAAGCGCAACTTTACCTCAAATTTTTTATGTTATGACTAGTTGATGGGCAAATTCACGTTCACAGGATGATCAATACTATGTTCAGAAATCTTAAACAGCGTATTATGAAAATGTGAAGTATTTGATTTGAGTTATTTTGGTTTGTATTTTGCTGTATCTTTAGAAAAACAAAAGCAAATGAGACTCGAAAAAGACACAATAGCTATACTAAACAGCAAAAGACTAATTCAAGAACAAATAGAAGACACAAAAAAACTGAACTTAGGTTTAGATGCAGACAGTTCTTCTAGAAGTTATCGTGAATCAACTTCTCGGTTCTATGGATTTATCAACCAAAATGACTTATCGCCATTGGATGTAAAGTAATAGTCTGCTAATATAAATCTTAAACGCATTAACATGTGTTTTAAATCGCTGATAACTCCTCTAAAAACGCAGGTCGCTTAGCATACAATTGCTTAAACATTTTTGTTTTCTGCTGAATAGCTTCTCGGTAACTTTT
>JBBSTQ010000330.1:0-4316 GCA_038235745.1 Sphingobacteriales bacterium | reverse complement strand
TTTAATTAGCTTTGCCCTCTTGAACAAAAACAGCAGAATTACACAAATCATTTAAAAAAACATGCAACAAAAAGGACTTATTAAGTTTGCAGCAATTGTATTAACACTACTATGTTTGTATGCGCTTTCTTTCACTTTCGTTACCAAAAAGGTAGAAAGCGATGCAAAAGAATATGCTAACGGAGACCCTGTAAAAGAGAAACGATATTTAGATTCGGTTTCTAACCAACCTGTTTACCCTATTTTAGGGCATACTTACCAGTACGTTAAACAAAAGGAAATTCCTTTAGGTCTGGATTTAAAAGGTGGTATGAACGTAACAATGGAGATTGAATTATCTGCATTGATCAGAAGCTTAGCCAACAACCCAACTGACGAAAACTTTAACATCGCATTAAAAAATGCTGAAGGCAAGTTAGCAACTACGCAAGACGGTTTAGTTTCTCTTTTTGTATCAGAATATGAAAAAATTAGCCCAAGTGGTAAATTAGCTACTTTTTTTGCTACAAAAGACAATGCGGGTGACATAAAGCTAAACGCTACAAATTCAGAAGTTAAATCTTTTTTGGATAAACAAGCTACTTCAGCTGTTGAGCGTTCGTTCAACATCCTAAGAACTCGTATTGATAAATTTGGAGTTACACAACCTAATATTCAATTACAAGATGGTTCAAACCGTATTTTGGTTGAACTACCAGGTGTAACCGAAAAAGAAAGGGTGCGTAAGTTATTACAAGGTTCTGCACAGTTAGAGTTTTACGAAACTTTTGACAACCAAGAGATTTTTCCTCTGCTACAAAACATCAATAATATTTTAGCAGCAAAGCAACCAAAAACAGAAGCTAAAGTTTCTGCTAATGACACTACACAAGCGGTAGCGAGCGCAGATAAACCTGCTTTGTTGAATGCTAAGAAAGACAGTACTTCTAAAGATTCTGCTAATGTAGATGCGTTAGCAAAGTCTAATCCGTTATTTGCTATGTTATCGCCAGCAACTAATCAAGGACAAAACGGGGAACAACAGGGTTTACGTTCTGGACCAACTGTTGGTTATGCTTTAGAAAGCGATACTGCTAAAATCAATATGCTTTTTGCAGAAGAAGACATCAAATCTTTAATTCCTAACAACCTTAAGTTGTTATGGGGTGTAAAATCAACAAGTCCACAAAACAAGGTGTTTGAACTTTTTGCAATTAAAGCAACAGGGGCAAACGGAGAGCCAGCTTTGGCAGGAGATGTGATTTCTAACGCTCGTGAAGATTTTGACCAACGTGGTAATCCAGAGGTTGTGATGACGATGAAAACTGACGGAGCAAGAGAATGGGCGAAAATCACGAAGGCAGCTGCAGGTTCGCCATCAAGCGAAGAAGATAATAAATGTATCGCCATAGTTTTAGATAACTCTGTTTATACAGCTCCTCGTGTTTCTGGCGAAATTGCCGGTGGTACTTCTTCCATCTCTGGAAACTTTACAGTTGAAGAAACAAAAGATTTAGCCAATGTTTTAAAAGCAGGTAAACTTCCTGCACCAGCTAGAATTGTTCAAGAGGCTGTAGTTGGTCCATCTTTAGGTGCTGAAGCAATTAGCTCGGGTTTAACTTCTGCAGTAGTTGGTTTAATTGTAGTACTGATTTTTATGATGTTCTACTACAACAGAGCCGGTACAGTTGCCAACATTGCGGTGTTTACCAACGTGTTTTTCTTAATGGGCGTGTTAGCATCATTAGGGGCTGTTTTAACTTTGCCAGGTATCGCGGGTATTGTACTCACGTTAGGTATGGCGGTGGATGCCAACGTACTTATTTACGAGCGTGTTCGTGAAGAATTAAATCTCGGCAAATCGTTACGTTTAGCTATTTCAGATGGTTATAAACATGCTATGCCATCTATTTTAGATTCTCAGATTACTACTTTATTAACAGGTATTATATTATATGTATTCGGTTCTGGACCTATCCAAGGTTTTGCAACCACTTTAATTATAGGTATTGTAACTTCATTATTCTCTGCAATCTTAATCTCAAGATTGATTTTTGAATGGATGTTGAAGAAAGAGATGCCAATTAAATTCTCTAACCCTTGGAGTGATCATACATTCAAAAATGCAAACTATCCGTTTGTTGCGAAGCGTAAAATCTTCTACGCAATTTCTGGTATTTTCATCACTTTGGGTATCATTTCAATTATCGTAAGAGGTTTCTCTTTTGGTGTCGATTTTAAAGGAGGAAGAACTTATGTAGTTAAGTTTGAAAAAAATGTTACCACAGATGTTGTGAGAGATGCAGTCAATGAATCCTTTGGCGTAACCTCAGAAGTGAAAACTTTTGGTAGTGATGACCAAGTGAGGATTACCACTCCTTACATGATTGATAGCCAAGCAGACAATGCTGATCAATTGGTTGAGGCTAAATTGAAAGAAGGATTGGCGAAAGTTGCTGGCAATAAAGGGACTATTGAAAGTTCGCAGAAAGTAGGACCAACCATTGCAAACGATATTAAAATTTCTGCAATTTACTCAGTTTTACTATCTATTGTCGCAATTGCACTTTACATATTTGTTCGTTTTAGAAAATGGAGTTACAGTATTGGAGCATTGGTAGCCTTACTACATGATGTGCTCTTGGTGCTATCGTTCTTCTCTTTGTTCAACGGAATTTTACCATTCTCATTAGATATCGACCAAGCATTTATAGCTGCGATATTAACCGTAATCGGTTATTCTATCAACGATACCGTGGTGGTATTTGATAGGGTTAGGGAGTATTTGGGTAACCACCATGCAAAAACCGACAAGATGTCGTTAGTGATTAACGATGCAATCAACAGCACTTTAAGTCGTACGGTAATTACCGCAGTAACAGTGATATTTGTATTGGCTGTGTTGTTTATCTTCGGTGGCGAGGTAATCCGTGGGTTCTCATTCGCTTTACTTATTGGAGTTATTTTTGGAACTTACTCTTCTATATGTGTAGCTACTCCGGTAGTTGTTGATTTAGTGAAAGACAAAAAAGATATCACATAAAATTTTAATTTTAGAATTTAGCAAAAGGCTTTTGGGTAACACTCAAAAGCCTTTTTTTGTTAGGGGTTGAGTCTACATCAGTACTCAAAATTTGATTGTCACGCATATTCGACTTCTAATACCAAATATGGTTGATAAATAGTCTGATGGCTATTTTTTAAAACACATAGGGACATAGGTTTTCGAGTAAGAACTAGAGGACATAGTCTATGTTCCGCAAAGCGGAACGCTATGCGAATCAAAGCTGCCAGCTCTTTGTCGATAAAAATCTATGTTTCTATGTGGTGAATGTTAGACCAATATGTACACATAAGTGGTGTAATAAAGTTTTTTGATACTTCTTAAAAAATCGAAACAGCTCGCATTTACGTTTATAAATTGAGGTATGGACGTAAGCAAGCTGACAGTTTTTTATTGAATTTAATTTGTGGATCAATTGCCAAAATCGCTACATAAAAAGCTCTAAAAACAGTTAAGCTCCGAACGGGGAGGACGGAGCTTAAACTAACCAATTATAAACCTAAATTAAACGATAGGAACTTTAAATAAACAATGAGGTATTCCTCGAATTGCTTGGTGTAAAGATAACACTAAGGCATATGCGATTTGTCACAAAAAAGTCATCTAACTATTAAGTCTGTATTAACTTATGTTAAAATTTGTTAAAACGTCAACAATTGTGGTTTAATCGCATCAATTTAATAACGATTGCGACTTTTTAAATATTATTTTTTATTAATTTCTTTTGGTAAATGATGTTTTCAAAATCAATATGCAATAGGTTAATCCGTTTTTTTGTTAAATTAGTTTTTCTTTTGATGTAGATGAGTAAGTTATTTCTGTTTCTCTTAGTAATATCGGTTTTGATTTTACCATCATTTAAAATTGGTAATGGTATAGAGCCAATCAAACGATATCAACTCCCGGTAGGTACAAAATCAACCGATTACTTACCAAATACTTTAATTGTTAAATTTAAAAATCTCCCGCTCGGCAAAGCAACATTATTAGTCGGTACCGATGAACCTTTTAAATTGGGTGGTGTTACGCTTACAGCATTAAAACCTATTTATAACACAAAAAAGCGCTTTGTAGAGACTTTAGCAAATCAGCAAAAAATCGATGAAGCAGGATTGAACCGGATCTACGAAGTTAAGTATAGTAATAACCTACCGATTGAAAAAGTAGTTGACGCCATACAGTCTGACCCATCGGTAGCCTACGCTGAACCTAGTTTTATCTACCATACTTTTGCAACGCCAAACGATCCAGATTTTCTGTCAGGCGGTCAGCC
>JBBSTQ010000329.1:0-4324 GCA_038235745.1 Sphingobacteriales bacterium | reverse complement strand
TACAGATTGCTTTAAATCATCCATCTCACGTAAATGCTCTTTCCAAGTATCATCAATCAGCGATAGCGAAATGGTTTTCTCAAAAGCTTTTATTACTTCTTTCCCTTTGCTTTCTACAGATTTTTTTAACGGAGCAGCAACTTGTATACCGTGGCTACCATCCGTAAACGGAACAATGATACTTTCAATGCTTTCGCCACGAGTATCGTAAACATCCTTTAAAACTGGGTAAGCTTGGTCTGCAACTTCTTGTGATTTTCGTTTGTAAAAAGCCTGTGCCTCTCCAAACACTTTGTCTCCAAGTTTTGCGATGTTACTAGAAGTAAATTCTTCATCGCTCACTTTACTATCGAAAGCAAAAATTCTTAGAATCTCCAATTTAAAACCTTCGTAGTTGTTGCTGTCTTTGTATTCGCCAACAATATCATCAACCACATCTAAAACCATGTTTTCGATATCCACATCTAAACGGTCGCCAAATAAAGCGTTTTTACGTTTAGTGTAAATTACCGTACGTTGCGAGTTCATCACATCATCATACTCCAACAATCTTTTACGGATACCGAAGTTGTTTTCTTCCACTTTCTTCTGCGCTCTTTCAATAGAGTTGGTAATCATTGAATGCTGAATTACTTCGCCTTCTTCAATCCCCATCCGTACCATTAAGCCAGCAATTCGTTCTGACCCAAACAAACGCATCAAATTATCTTCCAAAGAAACGAAGAATTGGGTAGAACCCGGGTCTCCTTGACGACCAGAACGACCTCTCAACTGCCTATCCACACGACGAGATTCGTGGCGTTCTGTACCTACAATTGCTAAACCGCCGGCTGCTTTTACGCCCTCGCCCAATTTAATATCCGTACCACGACCAGCCATGTTGGTAGCGATGGTTACCTGACCAGGCTTACCGGCTTCAGCAACAATATCAGCCTCACGTTGGTGTAATTTTGCGTTCAATACGTTGTGCTTAATTCCCTTCATTTTAAGCATACGGCTTAATAATTCGGAAATCTCAACAGAAGTTGTACCTACCAAAACCGGGCGGCCAGCTTGTGTTAATTCTACAATTTCATCTGCAACGGCGTTATATTTTTCACGTGTAGTACGATAAACTTTATCTTGTCTATCGTCACGCACTATCGGACGATTGGTAGGAATTTCAACCACGTCTAATTTATAAATTTGCCAAAGTTCGCCAGCTTCTGTAACCGCAGTACCCGTCATACCAGCTAACTTATGGTACATTCTAAAGTAATTTTGCAAGGTAATGGTGGCATAAGTTTGCGTAGCATCCTCTACTTTTACATTTTCCTTAGCTTCAATTGCTTGGTGTAAACCATCAGAATAACGACGACCGTCCATAATACGACCGGTTTGCTCATCTACAATCTTAACTTTTCCTTCGTCAATAATGTATTCGGTATCTTTTTCAAATAAAGTATAAGCCTTTAAAAGTTGGTTAACCGCATGGATACGTTCAGATTTAATCGAAAAATCTCTAATCAACTCATCCTTTTTGGTCGCCTTTAACTCGTTACTTAGGCTAGATTTTTCTATATCGGCAATTTCAGTACCTACATCTGGCATCACAAAGAAACCGGCATCCTCACCAGACGCAGTAATCAATTCAATACCCTTTTCTGATAGTTCAACCTGATTATTTTTTTCATCAATCACAAAGAAAAGCTCCTGATCTGCTTTCGGCATTTCTTTGTTTTGATCTTGCATGTAATAGTTTTCAGTTTTGTTAAGGATGGTTCGCATCCCAGACTCACTTAAGAACTTAATTAATGCCTTGTTTTTTGGTAAACCGCGGTAAGCTCTAAATAAAGCCAAACCACCTTCGCCTTCGTCTGCACCATTTTTTCCATCAGCAATTAACTTTTTTGCTTCGTTTAATGCACCTTGAACATAATTCTTTTGTGCGTTAACCAAACGTTCAATACGTGGTTTTAAATCGTAAAATTCATGCTCATCTCCACGCGGAATTGGCCCCGAAATAATCAACGGTGTACGGGCATCATCAATTAAAACCGAATCCACCTCATCTATTAAGGCGTAGTGCAATTTGCCTTGAACCAATTCTTCTGGCGAGCGTGTCATATTGTCACGCAGATAATCAAAACCAAACTCGTTGTTGGTTCCGTAAACTACATCTGCTTGGTAAGCTTTTCTTCTTTGTGGCGAGTTTGGTTGGTGCTTATCAATACAATCAACTGCCAAACCGTGGAACTCGAAAATTGGACCATTCCACTCACTATCTCTACGAGCCAAATAATCGTTAACCGTTACCACGTGAATGCCTTCGCCAGAAAGTGAGTTTAAGTAAATTGGAAGTGTACCCACCAAAGTTTTACCTTCACCAGTCGCCATTTCGGCAATTTTACCTTCGTGTAAAACGATACCACCAATCAACTGCACATCGTAATGCACCATGTTCCATTTTACCTCTGTTCCGGCAGCTAACCAACTGTTATGGTGTACGGCTTTATCGCCTTTAATCAATACGTTGGGCTTGCTAGCCGCCAATTCTCTGTCGAATTCAGATGCAGTAACTTCTATCGTTTCATTCTCTGTAAACCTACGAGCAGTGTCTTTCATTACCGCAAAAGCTTCCGGTAAAATCTCTAATAAAGTTTCTTCCAGTTTTTTGTTTCTGTCTTTGCCTAAACGGTCAATTTCATCATAGAAATCTGTTTTTTCATGCAAAGGCATTTCTGGGTTGTCCAGTACATTGGTTTTTATCTCGACAATTTTAGCATCAATCTCTGCTAAAGAAACCTTGATACGCTCCCTAAAACCTTGAGTTTTTGCCCTTAATTCATCGTGGGAAAGACTACTTAATTTTTCGTATTCTGCCTTGATTTTTTCTACAAGCGGTCTTGCAGCCTTAACATCACGATCGGATTTGTTACCGAATATTTTATTAATAAAACTTAACATTTTCTTTTTTTGTGTATTTAAACTTAAAATCAACAACTACGCCATCTGAAAACTTACGTCATAATGGCAATGTTGGGCGGTAAAAATAAGATTTTATTTAAGGGTTTTAGATGAATTGAAGATATGATTTAGGATTATTTAACATTTGATGGGTTTTGAGGGTTAGGGCGGATTGTTTGGGCGTTCGAGCGGGCTGTACGTTCATACGGCGCAGGCATTATTCACTGGCCGGTATCCATCCCGATAGCTATCGGGACCATCCCTAACGCAAAACTTTATAGATGTTTAAAAATGTTTTGGCTATACTTGTTTGATTGAAAACATTTTACTGATGAAGGCAGGCGGTTCAGAAAACAAAATCTTAGACGGCTATTTTGCAATGCTAAAAAACCTAAGCAATGACGAAAAGCTTGAGCTTATTGTTCGGCTTTCAAATTCGATTAAGACGCAGAACTTAGCGCAACCGAATTCGCCGTAATCATCTTACAATGATTTCATACCGGAAAAATCTGCTGACGAAATTATTGAAGAGATTAAAAAGGACAGGAGTTTCAAAAACTAACTCCATGGTCTGTGTCCTCACAGGCCATCTCCATTTGACTTGTTTTGAACTTTGGTTTCAGTCTTTGAGGACGTAGACCGGGAATTATGAGACCATTGTCTCGAAAGCAAAAGAGTTGCATTTAGCGTTCGCTACCTATTGGTGAGATCTCTCCTATCGTCGAGATGACGGAGTGGATTAAAAACCCGTAGTTCTAATAATCTCGCCCTAAGCCAAAATCTCCTTAATATCCGCTTCTGTTAAGGATTTGATAAAACTATCCTCTGTAGTGATTAAACTTTTAGCTACTCGCATTTTTTTGTTCTGGAGTGCCAAAATCTTTTCTTCGACTGTGTCTTTTGTGATAAACTTATAAATAAAAACGTTTTTGGTTTGCCCGATTCGGTGCGTTCTATCTATCGCTTGTTGCTCAACCGCTGGATTCCACCATGGATCCAAAATAAAAACATAATCTGCTTCCGTAAGGTTTAAACCTACACCACCTGCTTTTAAAGAGATCAAGAAAACTTGAATGTGTTCTTCGCTTTTGAATTCTTCGACTACTTTTCCACGGTTTTGGGTGCCTCCGTCTAAGTAAGAATAGTTGATGCTGTTTTCGTCAAAATACTTCCGATAGATACTCAGTTGTTTTACAAATTGCGAGAAAATCAACACCTTGTGACCGGCTTCTACTACGCTTTTTAGCTTATGAATCACGTCTTCAAATTTACCCGAATCGCCCGTGTAATTTTCATCAACCATGTAAGGATGGTTGGCAATCTGCCTCAACTTAGTTAAACCCTGCAACATCTGTATCGGCGATTTACTATAATCTCC
>JBBSTQ010000328.1:0-4325 GCA_038235745.1 Sphingobacteriales bacterium | reverse complement strand
GATTTATTCTTCAGAAAAAGTAATTGTGAAAGTGGTCCCCACATTTTTATGACTGTCAACAATTATACTACCGCCCAGTTCTTCAATATGTTTTTTAACCAAAAACAACCCAACACCTTTTGCATCTCTGTTGGTATGGAAGGTTTTATTAAGGCCAAAAATATGATTTTTAGCTTTCGCCATATCAAACCCAATCCCTTGGTCTGTAACAACCAACTGTTTAGCGCAATCTGCAAGCTGTGTTTTAAAAACGACATGCGGTGCTTCTTTCGGCTTCCGATATTTTAATGAATTGGTCAATAAATTAAGTAAAATACTTTCTAAATAACTTTTATTGTAATCTAATTGGTCAAATGCCGAAAAATCAGTTTCTATGACTGCGTTACTTTGTTCAATTAACAAACTTACCGAATCACAAACTTCTTCAAAGCAAGATGATATGGACAAGCGCTCCAAATGTAATTGCGAGTTTTTGTTGTTAACTAGCTCATCAATATAGTTTTCAAGCGTGGTGCTTACCTTTTCAGTGGATTTCTTAATTAGATTGATGATTTTTACATTATCATCACTACCCATCTTTTTAAAGTCAATCAAATCAAATAAGCTTGATATATTGGCTATAGGCGACCGTAAGTTATGGGACGCTATACGAGCGAAGTGCTCTAAATTTTTATTGGCTTGTGAAATACTACTAAATAAAACTTCACGCTGACTCTCTAGCTCCTTACGGACAGTTACATTCTTAGCTACCGCAAAAATACACCGATTTTCAGAAACAGGGATTGAAGTCCATGATAACCAAACAATTTCTCCGGATTTAGTGACGTACCGATTTTCAAAGCCAATCAATGGTTCTCCCTTCAACATCTCCCTTCTAGTTTGAACGGTTGAAACCTTGTCTCCTTCAAAAACTAGATCCATAATTTCAAGCTCCATCAGCTCTTCATTGGTGTAGCCTAATACCCTCGAAACCGAAGGATTGACTTTGATAAATTTCCCTTCAAAACTTGCCACACAAAGCAAGTCAGGGCTGTGCTCAAAAAACTGTGCTAAAAGCAGGGTTTCTTCGGTTAACGGTAAAGTTGAATCTGCAGACCACATATCATTTATTTTAATAAGCTTTAAGAGTTCTTTGGAATCCAGAAATTGTTTTCTAAACTAAAAAACGGGTTTAAAAAATTAAAGCTCCTTTAAAAGGAGCTTTAATATTAAGCAGAGTTTCTAGCGGCATTTACAATTCCGAATAATGTTCGGAGTATTAATTTATTGTAAACTTCCCTTTCTTCCTCGCTTGTATTTTTATCCAAACACCTAATAATTGCGTACCTCTGAATAATAACCAATGGTAAAGTAATTTTCTCTCTTACCTGTATTGATTGCCTATCCAGCGGATATTTTTGCATCAAGACTTCTGTTCCGCTTAAATCTAGCAATAATTTTTCGGTCAACACAAATTCTGCTTTTAATTTTTTCCAAAACACACCAAATGTTTCGTCAGTTTCTAAGTAAGAAGTCAGTCTAAAATCTGCTTTGGTCATTGACATCATACAGTTGTCAATAACGGCTCTAAAAAATCCGTTGTGGCTGTATAATTCTTTTGCCGCCTCCCACTTTCCTTCTTCTTTTATTTTGGCTAATGCGGCGCCAACCCCGTAAAATCCTGGAATGTTCTGCTTTAACTGGCTCCAAGAAGTCACAAAACTAATGGCTCTTAAATCTTCTAATTTAAGTTCTGCATCAGAATTTCTTTTAACCGGGCGACTACTAATATTTATCTGCGAAAGCATTTTAAGCGGACTTTGCACCTCTAAAAACTTAAGAAACAAAGGGTCTCTACGCAGTTCCATGAAAGCATCATAACTGGTATCAGCCATGGCGCTAAAAAGCTCTTTTTCGGCTTCTTCCATAGTGTCGGTATCCTTTTTATTCAATGCCGAAGAAATACCAGCATTAATCAACTGTTCCATGTTGTTGGTAGATGTCTCAAATGTACCGAAGTGCGAACTGATGGTTTGCCCTTGAACAGTTACCTGAATTTGCTTGTTAGCTACATCTTTACCAAAAGAAGCATAAAATTTATGTGTTTTACCACCACCTCTTGCGGGTGGGCCTCCCCTGCCGTCAAAGAAAGCTAAATCAACTCCATTTTTTCTAGAAATCGCACTCAACGTATATTTAGCGTAATATAATGACCAGTTAGCCATTAGATAACCACCATCTTTTGTACTATCAGAAAAACCAAGCATTACAACTTGGCGAGTTTTACGACGCTCTAAGTGTTTTTGATAAACTGGATGGTTATAAAGAACATCCATTACATTATCAGCATCTTTTAAATCGTCAATGGTTTCAAAAAGTGGCACAAAATCAATGTCCATGTCGTCCATCTTCCAACCGCTCCACAAAAACAACTGCATCAGCTGTAAAATATCAGAAACTTTTTGACAGTTGCTGATGATAAAACGGTGAACCGCTCTTTTGCCTTGGTGTTGTTGAATATCTTTGATTAAGCGAATCACATCTAAGCTATCCCTGCTCAACTCTTCAAAATTATTGTAATCTGTAAGGTCAAGCTCGTTTAAGGGAATTGCCTTAATTTTCTCTTCTTCAGACAGTTCCATGTAATTTGCTGGAATAGTACCTTTAACAGGAGCTGTTTTAATACATTCAGAAAACAAGGTACGCAACACACGGCTGTCTTGCCTAATGTCCAAGGATGCAAAATGACAACCGAAAAGCTTCACCTTCCAAATCAGATCATCTACAACACTGGCAAACAATCCGTCGTGATAGTCGCTCAAAACACGTTTAATGTTTCTTAAATTATCCAACAACTCTTCTTTTATGTCTTCGCTGTTTGCGTTAGCTTCAAAAGCGTTATCGTAAATCAGATTCTCTAAAACATCCATGTACTTTTCGACCCCGTTAAAGGTCACACGGCGTTTCATGTTTTTAAAATCACGATAGTAGCACCTGAACAACGCCTGTCTCAAAAACGCAGAAACTTTTTTGGTGGTGTCGCAAGTCACAAACGGATTACCGTCCCTGTCGCCTCCCGGCCAAAAACCAAGTTCAATTAAACTGTGGTTACCTAAGTCTAACTTAAAAACATCTTCTAAGCTCTTGTGAACATTGGATGCTGTTTGATAAAAAATATTTTCTAGGTACCAAGTTAAACTGATCGCCTCGTCAACAGGTGTAGGTTTTTCTTTTTTGAAGAAAGGAGTTTTCCCTAGTTGCTTCAATAAAAGGTTGATTGCATTTACGTCGTTTTCTTTGATAGCATCCGTCAAATCCGTCATGATTCCCAAAATTGGGCCCGGATAAAACTGTGTAGGGTGTGCTGTTAAAACCAGTCGAAGTTTAAACTCTGCTAAAGCATGCTGAATGCCTTTGTACAAATCTTCGTCTTCAACAGCTTTGTTCATCAAACTGCTGAGCGAGGTTGCTTCATCCAAACCACTAACTTTAGAAAACGCGGCATCTTCCACAGCATCAAAAAGCACAACTTGTCTTTCAATGTATTGGATAAATCTGAAAAGAAGATCAAATATTTCTTTTTGGTCGGTAATTTCTACCTGTTTTTCGAAAAACGAGTCGATTATTTCGTCCGGTCTAAGACTTTTTTCGATTCCTTCTTCACAAAATTTAAAAAAATAAGGTAGCGCTAATCCTGTATTTTTCACACTGTAGAAGGGCAGTGTAAGGAAAAGGCTGTTATAAAGTTCAAATTTTGTAGTGACTTCGTTTTTAAAAACTGTTTCTTTTGAACGTAAGGGTGTATTTAGTTTTGACATGATGCCTGAAAATTACGCTAAACTTTGCTGTTAAGCAAGTAAATGAAGAAATTTACCCAAAAAGACTTTCGCTTAATTATGTGTTTTAACCGGATTAGAACATGTTTTTCCGTAATAAGGAAAACATTTAATAGTTAGCAAATGCATCAAAATTAAAGGAATAAGTGCTAAGGATAAAAATTAATATTCTGATGACTAATTGGTTACGCTTACCTGAGCAACTATTTGCAAATTTAATTTGCAGAAATGATTCACTTTTGTACTTTTGCCCTCGGAGAGTTGGCAGAGTGGTCGATTGCGGCAGTCTTGAAAACTGTTGACTGTTACAGGTCCGCGGGTTCGAATCCCCCACTCTCCGCTGATTAAAATTACAAAACGCCTTTAGTGATAAGCTAAGGGCGTTTTTAGTTAGTAATGCGAATTAAGAGTTGAAAATTGGTTTGAGAAAAGCGGAGGCAATCTTTCCGAATATGTGGACAAGGAGTCCTTTTGTTGACCTGACACCGCTTGCTCTCTGTATATCCGTTT
>JBBSTQ010000327.1:0-4339 GCA_038235745.1 Sphingobacteriales bacterium | reverse complement strand
TAGTCCTTTCGGTTTAGTGGTAAAAAATGGTTCAAATATTTGAGTTTTATTTGTTTCGTTGATTCCTTTTCCGTTGTCTTTGATTTCTATAACAGCAAATTCATCCTTTTTAAATACGTTTATCGCAATTTCTTGAGGACTTGCATCGGTCGCATTAGTCAGTAGATTCGCAAACGTGTTCAATATCCGTTCATAGTCAACCTTAACGAAGAAATTGATTTGCCAACCACTCTTTTTTACGGATATGTTTTGCGCTGATAACTGGGAGGAAATAAGTTCCAAGCTCTCATTAAGTAAAACGTCAAGTGCCCGTGATTGTATGTTGAGCTCTACTTCTTGTGTAGAGTTTACAAAATCGGTAATCAACAAATTAATACGCTCGAAATTATTTTTTAAAATATCTAAATAAAGCGCTACAGATTCCTTCTCGTTATGATTAAGCTCTATATCTAATTGATCTAGCGACAAGTTGATGTTTGATAAAGGATTAGTTATCTCGTTTGCTAAACTACGGGCTATACGCTCTGTTACTGCTGCTTTCTCTGCATTTACTGATACCTTTTGCGCTTCAATTCTTCCAGAAATATCATTCACAATGCAATAATAAAGCTCTTCTGTAGCGTGTTGGTCTATCTGTAAAAACGCCGAGATAGAGACCTTTTTAACCTGCCTGTCCTTAGCAATAAAGTCTGCCTGAAAATCATTGATTGCACCATTCTTATCAATCTGATCCGAAAAATCGACACTTTCTTTATTGTTGTCAAATAATTGTGTACCGTTCAGTTTTAGTACCTCCTCTTTGCTGTAGCCTAAAAACTTTAGTCCAGCAGGGTTCATATCTCGTATGCCTCCCAAAGAATCCATAATTAAAAAAGGCTCTTTAGATCTTTCAAAAATTATACGGAACTTGTTCTCGCTTTCTCTTAGCGCTTTTAGACTTTGCTTATGTTTTAATGCGTAACGAATAGAACGCTCAATAGTGTAAGGATTGATTTGATCTTTTACCAAATAATCTGCCGCACCTGTCTCTAAAGCTTCCTCATCTACCTTAGAGTCGCCCTTACCGGTCAAAATAATAATTGGTTCGTCCACATTGGATTTAATGGCTTCATGCAACAAATCCAAACCGGTGTACTTTCCCATCCGGTAGTCAACCAAATAAATATCATAATGGCTTTTAAGCATTGCATTAATAGCCTCCTCATAATTATTCATCCATGTCAACTTGTAATTTTCGCGTTGCGGAATTTCGTTGAAAATCTCCTTCGTTAGGATGTAATCATCCTCGTCGTCATCAACTAATAAAACATTAACTGGTCTCATATTAGCCATATTTCTCTATTAAACTACGCGTAATTTCTATCATCATGGCAAAACTAAAAGGCTTTGTTATAAAATCATCAGCGCCTAGTTTCATCACTTTTTCTTTGTCCTCTATGCTTTTAGAGGTTGACAAAACCACCACAGGAATATTCTTAGTTTTTTTGTTGCTTTTTAACTGCGCTAAAAGCTCTAGACCGTTTACCTTGGGCATATTTAAGTCTACAATCAATAAAGAAGGATATTTAAAATTGACATCCTCAAGTTCTTTAGCAAACTTGTTGAGTACCTTTTCACCGTCCTCGAAAAAAGATAATGATTTAGCAAATTGGTTCTCTTCAAAAGCATCTTTAATGATCATCCTGTCGTCGGCATCATCATCTGCTATCCAAAAAAATTTCTCCATCATATTTTATAAATGTTGAATAGGTAAAATAATCACAAACTTTGTCCCGTGATTTTGTTTACTGCTTACGCTAATTACACCGCCGTGTTTGTCAACTATTTTTTTACAAACGGCAAGTCCTATTCCTGTTCCTTGGTATTCGTTACGTGTGTGTAATCTTTGAAATAATTCAAATATTTTTTCTGAGTACTGTTGGTTAAATCCTATTCCGTTGTCCGTAAATGTTATACGACAATACTCCTTATTTTGTTCCAATTCAGGAAGATTCAACAAACTTCCCTTTAAAATTTCACTCTTTATTTCAACTACAGGACTAATGCCTTCTTTGGTAAACTTAATTGCGTTACTCAATAAATTTTGGAAAAGCTGACGTATTTGCCCTGGTATTGCAGTGATGTGATGATTTACTATCAAATCAATTGTAGCGTTTTTCTTTTCGATGGTATATTCGAGATCTTCAATTATCTTCTTAAGCTCATCATGTAAGTCAACTTCCACAAATCCTTCATCGGTTCGTGTCACTCTTGAATAAGTAAGCAAATCATCAATCAGCGTCTGCATGCGTTCAGATGCATTTTGCATCCGTCTAATGTAGTCTAAACCTTCTTCGCTAATGTCTTTGTTAAATTTGCTTTGCAGTCTATCGCCAAAAGCTCTGATTTTTCGCAAAGGCTCCTGTAAATCATGCGAAGCAACATAGGCAAACTGCTCCAAATCTTGGTTAGAGGTATTCAATTCATCAACTTTAAGTTCTAGACTTCGCTGTACATTTTTGATTTCTGTAATGTCATGCATTACCACCATTACGTTAAACACTTCGCCAGACACATTTTTCACGGGCTTGTAGTCAATCATAAAAGTAGTGTCGTCAAACTCACGCTCTACTTGTATTTCTTCACCTCTAAAAGCTCTTTCTAATATTTTATAATCGTGGTCATAGTCTTCCTCTTTTATAAGCTCTTTTAAGTTTAGGCCAGGCTTAAGTACAGTTTCAAACTTGAAACTATTGATAATTGGACCATCAAATAAAATGAGATTAAAGTCTTTGTCAAACATGAGCACAATACTGTCTGGTACGTTGCTAGCAATGGTTTTATAGATACTTTCTGTTTTTTCTAAAAGTATAGCCGTATTTTTTAAATCCGTAATGTCTAGCAGATTCCCTATAACCTTTACAATAGTCCCTTTTTCGTCCAAAATCAGCTTGGCTGTAAGGTAAACGTAGCGCACTGTTTCATCGGGTCTCACAATTCTGTATTCAAAAGCAAAGTTTGTTTTGTTTTCAAACATACTTTTGATGTAATTTTTACATTTTTCTAAGTCGTTTTCATGGACTAAAGTGCTGTAAAAACCTAGTGTGACCTTTATACTATTAGGTTCATAGCCGTGAATACGAAAGAGTTCTTCTGACCAAAAGAAATGTTCGATACCCTCAAACCACTCAAAACTACCGTTGTGAGCAATAGATTCTGCCTCTTTTAATAGCGCCTCGTTTTGGGAAAGCTTTTGCGTGGTTTCTTTAAGTTCTGTAATATCCAAACAAGTACCAATTACTTTATTATCTGCATGGATGTACCTACACTGCGCTAAAATATATCTGCGTTGCCCATTTACCCAAAGAACTTCGTATTCGGTATTAAATGAAGACTGCGTTTCAATGGCATCTTCCAACATTTTTTTATAATTATTTCTGTAAATAGGGATAATCATGTTGAACATTAGCTCCAAATCTGGTGAAATGGAATTTGGCATATAACCGAAGATCTTGTACAGCGCATCTGAAAAATTAATCTCTCGTGTTGCCACATCAAGTTCCCAACTCCCCATATTGGCCAATTTTTCTGCGTTCTGCGATAAATTCTGCCGACGTTCTAAATCTTGCTGTATTTTCTCTCTCGCTTTAATCTCTTCATCCAAAATCAAATTCATCTGATGCTGTTTAGAGATGTTTCGAGAATAAGTAAGGCTGATACCTAATAAAGGGACTACGTATGTAAAGAATCTTAAAAACTGCGCAAAGTTGTACTCGATATCGAAATTTTTAACAAAGACCGCCATGTGCACATTTGCAAAAATGGCAGGGATCATACTTAAAATAAGCATCTGAAAAAAAATGCCCTCGTATTTTTTTAAGACTTTAGGCATCAATAATCCGCCCCAAAGCAAGTAAAGAATGATACTAATAATCTCTAGCGGATGCGTAAAAAAAGCTTCTCGTTGTATAAACAGCGGATTGACCTTGGCTAATGCAAAAAGATAAAAAATTACGGCAAGCGTTAGAAAACTAAAACCACCTGCAATGCCACGCACTAACATCCGCTTACCAGACCTATTGGAGTTAGGCTGGCATCTCTTGGACAAGATTATCATGGTGCCAATAATAAGCAGGAGAACCTGAAGAATTCTCCCCAAAAACCAGCTCATATAAATGGCCTCATCTAAGCTGACATTTGTTTTTAACACTCCAAATAACACCAATAGATGCACCATGTCAAATATTGAAGTAGCTAACATGCCCAAACCGATAATTGGTGCGGCCACATCGTTTTTAACCCTGAAATCAATAAGTGTTAAAATGCAGGTAAAAACACCTACCGCTATGCTAAAAACAAT
>JBBSTQ010000326.1:0-4348 GCA_038235745.1 Sphingobacteriales bacterium | reverse complement strand
GGTAATAAAAGTAAGCCACACCGAAAGAACAATAAGCAAGTAGCGACTTTCTGTAATGCCATAATCTGAAATACGCTTGACTACCGCAACGGCTAAAAGAGCTAACAAAGGCAACATCAGCAAATAAAAGCTTTTGCTGTAAAATTTGATCCATTTATTGCCTTCTTGGTTCCTTATCGGGTGCACCAACAAAATAGAGAGCATCCCGAACACGGCATAACCTAAAATTAAAATAGCAACAGAGCTTGTCGGCAAGCTCCATTCTACTATGATTTTAACTTCGTAAGCCAACAAAATCAGCAAATAAATACTAGCTAAAGGAATGAGCACATATTGCGTGAAAACTTTTAGTGCTTTTGGGTAGCTGTTATCGTCGTTAAGTGCTTGCAACGGTTTAGGGATGGCTGCCAAAAAGAAGATCGTGTTAAAAATACCGACGATGATGATCCATAAACGAAGGTAGATTTCGCCATCCCAACGAATATTGAACAAGGTGTGGATGCTAAGCAATGCGATGCTGAGTCCCGAAAAAAGCACCACACTATACAATACTGATGTTGCAAAACGAAGAAAAAATGTTTTATTGATTTGCCAAAATCCAGTTTCCTGATCTGCCGAAAAGAAAGCAGAAAATGCAACTAGTAAATGAAATGCAAAGCCTAAAATTAGCAAGACAAAGAAATCCGCTTGCCTGGTTGTGGGTTGCAGTATAAAATAAAGTAAGGCTAAAACTACTAAAATAGCAATACTGCCGACTGTCTTTTTTGTGAAATTTAAAAGGTGGTTTTCGACATGAAGAAAAAATGCAAATGATAATACGAAACCAAAGTTACCGAGGTAAATAAGCTTTCCTAAAAGCTGTTCTGTAGCAATATTATCGATTTTGTAAGAAAGGGTTAGCGCTGCGGCTGTTGCAATTAAAGCATATAAAATAGGAAGACTAAATCTTTTGCCGACGGCTAAAAAAGAATGCCAAAGCTGCTGTAACGAAGGAAATTTCATGGACAATTAATTCCGTTAAAGATAATAATTTAGTTCACTAATAACTTATACCCTTTGCCGTGTACGTTTATAATTTCAACCTTTGGATCTTCACGTAAATACTTGCGCAATTTGCTTAAAAAAACGTCCATACTTCTGCCGTTGAAGTAGTTATCGTCATGCCAAATTTGTAAGAGTGCCTCTTCCCTGGTCAAAACATCATTCATCTTAAGGCATAATAAACGTAAAAGTTCCGCTTCCTTGGTGCTTACTTTCTGTTGCTGTTCATCTCTGGTGATCAGCTGTGTTTGATAATCGAAAGTATAACTGCCGATTTCAAAAAACGTAGGTTTCGGCTCGTCATTTTGGTTCTGACTGCTTCTTTTTAACAGCGCATTAATCCGCAATAGCAATTCCTCTATCCTAAAGGGTTTAGTTATATAATCATCGCCACCTAGGTTGAAAGCTTCGGTTTTATCTTCCATCATTCCTTTCGCGGTTGCAAAAATAATGGGGATATCAGTGTTGATTTTACGGATGTCTTTTGCCAAGCTAAAGCCGTCTTTTTTTGGCATCATTACATCTAAAATGCAAATATCAAAATTGCCGTCAACAAACGCTTTTAAACCAGCATCGCCATCAGTGCATAAAACCACATCAAATTTCCCTTTTAAACTAAGGTAATCTTCTAACAACATCCCTAGATTGGGGTCGTCTTCTACTAAAAGTACTTTTTGCTGGCTCATTTTTGTTGTATTTATTGATGGTTGTCGATTATTTTGGCTGAGGTAAACTTAGGCTAAAGGAAACCTAATTTCAAACTCAGATCCTTTGTCTTTCTCACTTTTTACCGTCACAGTACCTTTCATTTTTTTAACGATGGTGCTCACATAACTTAGACCTAGTCCGAAGCCCTTAACATCATGCAAGTTGCCGGTGGGGATGCGATAAAACTGTTCAAAAATCTTTTTCAACTGCTCTTTATTCATTCCAATGCCTTTATCATTTATTTTAATCACTAGATGATGATGATCATTTAAGGTGCTGATGTTTATTTTTGGAGTGTCGTTACTGTATTTATTGGCATTGTCTATCAGGTTAAAAATCACATTTGAAAGGTGCAATTCATCGCCAATAACGGTTGTATTGGGGGCGTTTAGTTGCAACTCAATTTGCGTATTGTTTTTGTGTAATTGTAACTCCATGCTATCTACAACAGCACTAATCAAATCGTTCATATTATGCGGATACATATCCAAATTCACATCTTCACGGTCAATCTTTGCGATGTTCAAAACCCTTTCGATATGGTTTCCTAAGCGAATGTTTTCGTCGTAGATGATTCCAGCAAGCTTATTCACCCGGGCAACATTATCGTTGATTTCTGGGTCTTTTAGCGCCTCGCTCGCAATCATAATGGTAGCAACCGGCGTTTTAAACTCGTGAGTCATGTTGTTGATGAAATTTGTTTTCATCTCCGATATTTTTTTCTGTTTTAAGATGGAAGAAATGGTGTAGATAAAGCTGGCCGCCAAAACCAAAAGTAAACCAGCAGAAGAAAATAAAATCATTCCCATATTGCTCAAAATCACGCTATTCTTTTGCGGAAAGTTGACAATCAAATAGCCTCCATCTCTTACCATATCTTTACTGAACAACATGGCTTTGTAGGAATTTTGTGGTAGAAATGGGGCGTTTTTTTCGGAAACCGTAGCGTAAATGATAGAATCTGCTTGTACAGAGCTTATCCTGTAGTTGTAGTTTAAATTGATGCCGTTATTTAAAAGCTCAGCTGCTAATAACGAATCTACATTTTGTGCATCTACTCGTTCTTTTAAAGGGACGTTGACCTGTTGCAATTCTGACGCAATGTCTTCAAAAAGACTGCTTTTATCTTTAACCCGCTCTACGGAATCTAAGTAACTACTTACTTTTTTTGCCTGTTTTTTTTGCGAGGCTAAACGCAGTTCTTTTTCAGATATACCTGTTAAAAAGTTGGGTTTGGGGATGGTTTTTAATACCGTACCCAATACCGGATCCTGCACCATATAACGCCTCACGGTGTCAATTACTGCATTACCTCTATTGATTAAGCGTGGGTATTTTTTTGTTTGTGGCGCTTCTACCAATGATTGTCTTTGTACGGTAGTTACATTTCCGTATTCATCTATAATTTCATCTACATCCACACGTAAGTTGAAACTTAAAGGTTGGTTTTCTGGTTGTACGGGTCCGTTGTAAACCATTTTATAAGGGTATCTACTTCTGATTAAGCTATCTCTAATTTTAAAAATACTATCAGATTTTGCTTGGTTAGCCTTCATTAAACGCACAAAAGCGATCGTCGATTTTTCAATCCGTTGCTCTTTGTTTTCTGTGCGATTCAAACGGTTTTTTGCTTTAGATTTTTTTTGTTTTAAAGCAATTTCCTGATTTTTTTTGTTTGCTAAATCAGCCTTGTGCGCTAAAAAAACCAGTGCTTCTTTTCGTTCTAATTTTGAAGAAACACTTTTTAAGGCTTCGTTCACCGACTGGTCGAAAAGTTGGGTTTTAAGCTCATAAGATTCTCGGATAAAATAAAACTGCATGGCCATAACCCCCACTAGTGCGAAACTCATTAGGGCCATAATCAATATAATACTCTTCCGCTTCATCTATGAACAAAGTTAAGGTTGTTTTTTTAAGCCTTTGGTAATTAACAATATTTAACATTCATTAACAATATTTAAGATTTTTTTTGTTGCTTAATCCGTAAGTTTGAATCATACAGAAAGAGGACGCAACAAGCGTTTCTTAAAAGATTTTTTTGTGATTAGTTTAGTTTTGGTTTAGAAAGGTGTTGAGCGATTGACACCTTTTTTATTTGGATAAAATCCAATGCTTCGACTATATTTATCCAATTAAAAACATGAGGTATTTTTTCCATATCGGTTACAGAGGTGCAAATTACAATGGCTGGCAAAGAAATATTGAAGGCATTAGCGTACAGCAAGTCGTCGAAGAGAAACTTTCTCGACTTTTAAAAGCACCAATTTCCATCAACGGTTGTGGAAGAATTGATGCACAAGTAAACGCAAGTCAGTTTTTTTTCCATACGGATATCGAAGCTGAGTGCGATGATGTTTTTGTTTTTAGATTGAACAAAATTTTGCCAGAGGATATTGCCGTGTTTGATGTTTTTCCGATGGATGGATCGCCTCATGCCAGATTTGATGGAATTCAGCGACGTTACGATTACTTTATCCACACTTACAAAGATCCATTTTTGGGGAGTTGTAGCTCGCAATTTTTAGATCTAAAGATGGACTTAGAGAAATTGAAAAAAGCGACCAATTTGCTCACGAAGTATAATGATTACCGACCGTTT
>JBBSTQ010000325.1:0-4348 GCA_038235745.1 Sphingobacteriales bacterium | reverse complement strand
GGTACGTTTATGATGGGTGGGGATAATGAACAAGCTGATAAAGACGAGTATCCTAAACATAAGGTTACGGTTGATGGTTTCTACATGGATGCGCATGAAGTGACCAACGCTCAATTTAAAAAGTTTGTTGATGCAACAGGATATGTGACGACTGCAGAACAAAAGCCAGATTGGGAGCAATTGAAAAAGCAATTGCCTCCAGGTACACCAAAGCCAGGTGAAAGCCAGCTTGTGGCTGCCTCTTTAGTATTTACACCCCCAAACCATCCGGTAGATTTAAATAATTATTCACAATGGTGGAGTTGGGTGCCGGGAGCGGATTGGAGACATCCGGAAGGACCAAAAAGTAGTATTGAGGGAAAAGATGATTATCCGGTGATCCAGGTAAGTTGGGACGATGCCACGGCTTATTGCCAGTGGGCCGGAAAAAGATTGCCTACCGAAGCTGAGTGGGAATATGCTGCCAGAGGAGGCTTGAAAGATAAAATTTATCCCTGGGGAGATGAAAATGTTGCACTCGGCAAACCGAAAGCGAATTCTTGGGACGGTGCCTTTCCTAACGCAAATTCTGGGAGAGATGGCTTTAAAGACTTAGCGCCAGTAAAGCAATTTGCACCCAACGGATACCAACTATATGATATGGCGGGCAACGTTTGGGAGTGGTGTGCAGATTGGTATCGGAACGATTATTATGAGACGGTTAACAAACCAGAAGGAGTAAAAAACCCACAAGGGCCAGGCGATAGTTACGACCCAGACGAACCTTATACGCCAAAAAAAGTGGCTCGCGGTGGTTCTTATATGTGTAATGATAGTTATTGTTCTGGTTACAGAGCGGCAAGAAGAATGAAGAGTTCTTTTGACTCTGGCTTAAGTAATATGGGATTTAGGTGTGTTAGGTAGTTTGTGAAAAAGCTTGAGGCAAAATGCGCAAGGCTTAAAGCAAAACACTTGATTAAAGGAATATCACTGTAAATGTAAAAGACCTACGCTATTTAAAAGGTAAGTCTTTTTTATGATGTTTAGTTCCCACTCTATATTGACTCTATATCCAATTATAAGTTTAACCCTAAGCTTTGTGCATTATGCTTTTAGCTCTTATCTAAACCTAATCGTAAAAGTTCCAGCTTACACCAAACTTGGCCAATGAGTATGGCATCGGATAACGGTTTACAGTGTAGTAACCTTTACTGAATAAGCCTTGGTTTAAATAATCATAGCGTAAGAATAAATTAGCCCTTTTCCAGTTCGTACGGATCCAAACATCCATAACTGGGTACGTGTCAAACTGCACATTTCCTTTTTGGTAAAACTGACCAATAGCCGGTGCGTAAGACGGAGCGGTGTATTTACTAAAGTACCTTAAATCAAAACCGAATTCTGTCTTTAACACCTTAAAGAAATCTTGGTGCATGTAAAAACTATGGAAAGTATAAATCTCCGGAGTCATCAGCACCGATTCAAAATCGGTTTTTTGATAAACCAAAAAGTTTTCAAACGTAAACTTCCCGAACTTAAAATCTTTTCTCACACTAAGCTTCAACATATTGATGTTGCTACCTATCTGCGTTGGATAAGCATCTCCGTCGGTTCCTTGAGCAAAATATAAGTGGTTGCTGATTAAAAAGTATTCTGCTTTGGCTCTAAAGTTATATTTCGGAATAAGATAGCTAAAGCCTAAGTTTTGTGTTTTGGTTTTATCGAACTTCAAATTCCATAGATAATGGTTGGTAACTTGGCGTTCGTAAACAACGGCAGGACTTTGGTTTTGCGAATAAGCTTCTAACAATACACTTCCAATCTTATTCCCTAACTTTATTTCAGAACTAGCTTGGTAAAGGAAATCGCCAAAATTGCGACCTTGTATAATTTGCTGTACGTTAATATTTAAACTAGCCTTATCACTAAAGCTATAGTCTGCATCGCCCTTTAAAGTGATGTTTTGAAATTTCAGATTATAGTTAAACTGTTTATAATCGTAGTAATCATGTGTGATCCCCGCATTAACTTTCAGTTCGTTCCGCAGAAAAGACAGCTTTTTTCCACGAATGTAAAAGCTATAATTGAACTCGTTGGTGAGGTGGTTTAAACTTGTACTATCAGATGTTCTGCTCGAATCAGTATAAATGTAATAATTCTTCAGCAACCCGGTTTCGTCAAGTCCTTCGTTTTCAAAAAAATACTTTCGAGTGTTGTAAGCTAATTTATAACTTACCCTTTGTGTAGGCAACACTGTCGTATTTGAATCGATTGAGTTTTGTCTCCCGATGTTATAAAACTGTTGCAAAAACAACGTGTTGTTGCGGTTGTTGCGTTTTGCAGTATTTAAACGGGCGGCCTCAAATTCTGGAGCTACATTAGTGGCAGTTGTAAAGATCGAGTCGTTAAGTATCGAGCCGTTTTCGTAACCTTTTAAATTGTTGAAAGTACCGTTCGCCAATAAAGTGTAACGTTTGTTTTTAGATTCGTACCAAGTCCATAACGAAGCATTTAAATGGTTTGCCACCAAAGCATCTGCTTTTCGAGCTGGTGCGCCATAATACGAACGCGAGCCTTGCTTTGCGAAGCTTGCCCCAATGTTCCAGTTGGGTTTAATATTTTGAGTGTGGATCACATGGAACTGTTGCTCGGCAAGTCTGCCAAAAGCAGGGTTCTGGTAGTAAAGCTCAGTGTATTGCGAACGGGCTTGATAGTATTTAACGTCTTCCGGATTCAGCAAATACCTGTCGTAATAATGATAGCCAACATCAAAACCTATTGTTTTAGAGGGTTCAAAAAGCATATCTCTATATGACAAACCATTCAATCCCAAATTCATTGTTGGGTGTTCGGGCAAATCTAAAATGCGATACCTATGGAAAGCCTTGGTGGTGGTATCTAGTGGAAAAACACGAGTACTATCTGTTAAAAACTCCGCTTTTGTATATTTAATAAATTTTGAATTATAAACGATAGAATCCTTTTTAGAATCCAATTTTGCCCTAATAGAATCAATGTTTTCTTCGCCGTTACCTTCCGTAGCGGTTTCATTTTCGCCGTTTCTCTGTTCCCGTTCAAACTCACCAGGTTGTGGCAAACGACGTTGAACTTGCGAAAATGAATGCGTTGCAAAAAAAACAAAGACAAAAAATAAAAAACACTTTTTCAAGGCTATAAATGTAAAATCAGCTCCTTTAAAATTTTAGTCAATTTTGGTTCCGCAGCTGTGGCAATTTTAATTATTTCTTCAACAGAAACTGGTTGTAAAGTCTCTGGAAAACCTTCATCGGTTAAAACCGAGATCGCAAAAACTGGCAAACTCATGTGGTTAGCTACAATAACTTCTGGCACTGTACTCATGCCCACCGCATCTGCACCAATAATTCTCAAGTACTTGTATTCTGCTTTGGTCTCCAAATTTGGGCCAGTAACCGAAACGTAAACGCCTTTATGGCAAGTAATATTTTGTTCTTTTGCAATGGCTAAGCCTTTTTCAATCAGTTCAGCATTATAAGGCATGCTCATATCCGGAAAGCGTGGCCCTAACTCTTCGTAATTTGTTCCAATTAATGGATTATCAGGCTGTAAATTAATGTGATCTTCGATAATCATTAAATCACCTTTTCTGTAATCAGGATTTAATGCGCCACTTGCGTTGGATACAAATAACTTTTGGATTCCCAACATTTTTAAAACTCTAACCGGAAAGGTAATTTGTTTCATATTATAACCTTCATAAAAATGCAGACGACCTTGCATCGCCACGACTTTTTTACCGGCTAAAGTCCCGAAAATCAATTTACCAGAGTGAAACTCCAATGTTGAAATCGGAAAATTAGGAATGTTAGCGTACATTAATTGATGTTCTACTTCGATTTCTGAAACCAAACCGCCTAAACCTGTACCTAATATTATTCCTATTTCTGGGTTAAAATCTCCAACCCTATGTTTGATGTATTCTACTGATTCTCTAATTACGTTGAGCATATCTTTTTATTAAGGTGTTAAACTCTTGTTCATTATCGTTTATAAAATCAATTTGAATTGGCCACTGGTAAACTGGCAATTGATTTAAAAGTTTTGCAAAGCTATTGGTTTTTAACCGTACTGCATCTTTTTCTGTTGTGATTATTATTTTATTTTCAGATTTTATCGTGTTAAATGCTGTGAACAGTTTAAGTATGTTTTTTTCGCTGTAATTGTGATGATCAGGGTAGGAGTGATGAACGATATTTTGGGTGTGCTTTTTAATCTCGTTCATTAGCGGTTCTGGCTTTGCAATACCCGTTAGCAACAAAACTGTAAAGTTTTCTTCGATGGTTTGCACCGATAATTGGCTGTCGGAAAACACCGCTTTTAAATCTTCAGT
>JBBSTQ010000324.1:0-4391 GCA_038235745.1 Sphingobacteriales bacterium | reverse complement strand
TTAAAAGCAAAAGGTATTGTTGCCGACGGAATGTTGCCTAAATTGCATAACGCATTTGATGCGATTAATAAAGGGGTAGCTGCGGTTTATATTGGTAAAGCGGAGGAGCTGAATGATTTGGGTGCTGGGATGCAGTTTGGGACTAAGTTGGTACATTAACCACAGAGCACACGGAGGTTTTCCACAAAGAGAACAGAGGTTGAGCGGATGTAGTTCTAGTAATTTCGCTAAAACGAGTGTGGCAAAAGATTAAACACAGAGGACGCGGAGTTCACAGAGCTGGGTTTGGATTTTGCAAGGTTTGCGTTAGGGATAGAAGTGGATACCGGCTTTGTGGTTAAGGCTTGTGCAGTATGAACGGATAGCGTGTTATCCCGATAGCTATCGGGACGCCCAAAAATTTAAAAATAACGAATTGATATTTAGTCATTAGAAAGAGCCTAACAAGCTAAAAACTAACTACCTAACAAACTAAAACCTGACAAACTAATACAACATGAAAAAAATAACCATCATCGGTAGCGGAAATATGGGCTTGTCTCTAGCTAAGGGATTAGTTAAAAGTGGTTTGTATAAAGCGGGGTCGATTACTTTAACACGCAGAACTTTAAGTGGTTTGGCAGAATATGCTGAACAAGGTTTTGTTACCACAAATAATAATTCTGAGGCGGTAAAGGATGCTGATATAATTGTTTTGGCAGTTCTACCTCAACAGGTAAACAAGGTTTTGGATGAGATTAAAACTTCAATCAATCCAAAAACACAACTGTTCACTTCAGTAGTTTCGGGAGTAACTTGCAATAACATAAAGGAAAAATTATACAGCGATTTGGAAGTTGTACGTGTGATGCCAAATACTGCTATCGCTATACAGCAATCTATGACCTGTTTTGCAACTGATAACGCTTCTGCGGAAAGCCTCGCAACAGTGAAAGAAATTTTTGATACGGTAGGTATTTCTATCCAGATTCAGGAAGAGTTAATGACATCAGCGACTGCGCTATGTGCTTGTGGAGTCGCTTTCTTTTTGCGCTCTATCAGAGCAGCATCACAAGGCGGGGTAGAAGTAGGTTTCCATGCGCATGACGCTCTAAAGATGGCTGCACAAACAGCAAAAGGCGCTGCAGATCTGTTGTTGCAATTGGCATCGCATCCAGAACATGAAATTGACAAAGTTACTTCGCCAAAAGGGTGTACGATTGCTGGATTGAACGAAATGGAACATAATGGTTTTAGCTCTGCCATGATTAAAGGAATTAAATTGTCGGCTAAAGTTGCCGGGGAATTGTATACGAAGGAGTAATTTTTAGAATAAAGAGCAAAGAATAAAGAGCAAAGAATAAAGAGCAAAGAATAAAGAGCAAAGAATAAAGAGCAAAGATTTAGCTTAAATACCTAAAATGACGGATACAGTACTTTACAATGATGCGGTTGAATTATTGAAGCGGTTGATTGCAACACCTTCTTTTAGTAAAGAAGAAGCAGGTACTTTCAAGATTTTAACAGATTTTTTTACTGAGAAAGAAGTTAAATT
The DNA here is from genome assembly GCA_038235745.1 of Sphingobacteriales bacterium. Classification (GTDB taxonomy): domain Bacteria; phylum Bacteroidota; class Bacteroidia; order Sphingobacteriales; family Sphingobacteriaceae; genus Pseudopedobacter. The sequence goes on along the minus strand of JBBSTQ010000324.1, from coordinate 2,857 downwards.
TCATACAAAAGGATTCAACATTTGGGCTTACAACAAGCATTTCAATGCTGAAAAGCCAACCATCCTACTTAATTCACACCACGATACAGTAAAGGTTAACAAAAGTTACACTCGTGATCCGTTTTCTCCAGATGTTGAAGATGGAAAACTTTATGGTCTTGGTAGCAATGATGCCGGTGGATGTTTAGTTTCCTTGATTTCCACGTTTTTGTATTTCTATAATCACGAAGAGTTAAAGTATAATATTGCGCTCGCCACTACCGCCGAAGAAGAAATTTCTGGGAAAGGTGGTTTAGAATCTGTCATATTCGATATAGGACCGCTTGATTTTGCAATTGTTGGCGAACCTACTTTAATGGATTTGGCCATTGCCGAAAAAGGTCTTTTGGTTTTAGATTGCCATGTAAAAGGAAAATCTGGTCATGCTGCCCGTGATGAAGGCGATAATGCGATTTATAAAGCCTTAAAAGACATTGAGTGGTTTCATAATTACAAGTTTCCTATAGTTTCAGACACTTTAGGGCCAATTAAAATGAGCGTAACCATCATCAACGCTGGCACCTTGCATAACGTAGTTCCAGATAACTGCACTTTTACAGTTGATGTACGTGTGACGGACGCCTACAGCAATGAAGATGTGCTTAAGATTATCCAATCGTTTACAAGTTGCGAAGTTACCCCACGTTCCACTCGGTTGAAGCCGTCGGCAATCCCAAAAGAGCATCCAATTGTACAAGCGGGAATTGCGTTAGGTAAAAATACGTATGGCTCGCCAACTACTTCAGATCAATCTCTGTTAGATATTCCGTCCTTAAAGTGTGGTCCTGGAGATTCTGCCCGCTCACATACCGCAGATGAGTTTGTGTACGTGAAAGAGATTGAAGAAGGAATTGCTCGCTATATCAAAATGATAGAGAAGGTGGTTTTTTAATATCTCTGAAATGCCTCGTATAAGCATCAACATGTTTCTTAAGATTAAATACTGCTCATTTTTTTGCCGTAAAAAAAGCTGCCTCAATAATCAGAAGCAGCTTTCAAAAATTCTTTCCCGCTAGGGAGAACTAAAGTTTTTTCATCTCATTATAATAGCTTACATAACTATCATACAAAGCGTTGTAGTTTTTTAAGATGAGCAAAACTTCGTTATTGTTGCGTAAAGCATTACCGGTTAAATTATGGCTGCCGGTTGCCAATATTTTGCACTGTTCTCCTTTCCATTTCCCCTCAATCATAAAAAACTTTGAGTGAATATTAGTGATACTGATGTTATAAACTTTTACAAACGCACCACTTTTTCGTAGGTTTTCTAAACCGACTAAAATCTCTACATCAGCCTTGCTTTTTGCAATTACCTCTACTTTTGTGCCTTTATTTGCTAAATCTTGCAACTTATTGACCACATTTAAACGGCTTGCTGTCCAGTCTGACATTCCCACCCTAACTGTTGCAGTAGCAGGGTCGGTAATTCCGTTAAGCAACTCTATCACGCTATCATCGCCAAAAGCAACTCCGTTTTTACGTTTTGGATAAAATTGCGCAACAATCCCGTTGCTTTCATCTGCAAACTCTTGATAGCTATAAGCTTTCATGCCACTAGTGGCTCGGCTTTTTACCTCATTAAAATAAGTCAAAAAAGCTTGGTATAAAGCCGACTGATTAAATACTACTGCATCTTGTATTTTTTTACTATCAGCGATGTTGAAATTGTGCGAGGTTGAAAATACCACGTTTTTTACCAAACCGTTTTTAGTATTCAGATCAGAAAAAAGGACAAACTTACAATGCTGAATGGAAGAAACGGTCGCGTCATTTTTAACAGTAAGCACATCAGATCCGGTTTTTAAAAAGGCTCTGATGGCTATCACGGTTGGTCTATTTTCTTGTTGTGTTTCTGTTAAGCTATAATCAATTAGCAAATGTAGTTGTACACCTCTTTCTGCCGCTCTTTTTAAAGCACCAATTACACCTTGATGACTAAAGCCGAAAATGGCTAAATTTATAGATGCATCTTTTGGTGTAGCATCTATCATTTCTATCAGCTTATCCATAATTATTGGCGAAGCGTTGCCTTTACCCACTAAACTTAAATCTGTAAAATAAGCCGATGGAAAACTGATGTCTGCTTGGTTGTTTTCTGGAGCAGTTTTACTTTTTTTACAAGCAATAAATAACATTAACAGCAAAAGCGGAAAATAGATTTTCTTAAACATTATTTAGAGAATTTGATAGTCATTTGTTCCTGTGGATTGTTAAATGTTGCTACATAAATACCTTTAGCTAATGATGCAGGAATTTGTATTTGATGATTTCCTTTTTGAAGGTTTAAAGTTGATGTTGCTTTAACTTGACCGGCTAAATCAATAATTTGAATATTAGATGTACCAGAGAAATATGTATTAACAACACAACTCACAAAACTTAAATCCCCATTATTTAAAACCTGAAAAGAGCTTTTATGGGCAGATGTGTTCACTGCAAAAACCCCCACCCTGTTTTCTTTTCCGTCAAAGTCAAACTGCTTTAGCGTATAATAGTTGTTACTGTTTAATGGGTTGTGATCTGTAAAAAAATAACTGCTTAACGTATTGCTATTGCCTTTGCCGTTCATTATAGCAATGCTTTCTTCCTTTTTATCATCGCCAGAACGTAGTAGTTCAAAATGTGAGTTGTTTTGTTCCGAAGCAGTTTGCCATGTTAGTTTTACACCATTGCTCTGGTTTCTTCCCGAAAAGGAAACTAGAGAGATAGGAAGTGTATTGCTAATTGTTCCCCTTAACGCTAAACTGTTTCTAGTGGTAGATGCTGGTGTTTTACCAATTGCAAAAGCACCTCCGGCAGTGGTAGCGCCCCACGCATA
>JBBSTQ010000323.1:0-4393 GCA_038235745.1 Sphingobacteriales bacterium | reverse complement strand
TTATGTGATTCGTTTATTTTTCATCATCAAGATAAAAAAGTTGAGAATTTACAGCTTAAAAATTATATAACATTACTTGACGAAATCAGATACATATATCAAAATCAAAAAGATATTACAAATCCAGAAATTGTTGAGATATTTCTGGTACAACCGATGTTAACTCTTAATAGAAAAACTAAAAATTTACCAATCATACATGAATTCAATTCAAATTTACTAAACGCTTCTTTATCTTATAACAACATGCATCAGGTTCTTGAAGTCGGGAGAAGACAAACCTTTTTGTTCATATGTAATTTCAAATGTAAAACGAAAATTTTAAAATTAGTATATGAGATTTTTTAAATTCACTAACTGGTGCGACCCCACTCCGCAGTTGCGAGCTTGTAGCTCGTAATTACCATGCTTTATAAAACAGAAAATTGAATACGAACTACAAGCTCGCACTAGCGACGGGTACTTGCTTTTCTTAGTAGGCTTATCCTTGTGAGCCTTTTGGTTGTATCTTTATAATTTCTTCGATTTTTAATTTTGCGAAAACCTATTTTAGAACAAGACAGTGCAATCCTTTCAGTTACTTGGCAAAACCCCACCGACATCTAATCCAACACAATTCTTCAGCAGACTTACGGAATTTGTACAACGGTCTGCAAATAATTTCGTCAGTCTTTTTAGAAGCGAAAATATATCCACCTACAACACTGCCGAAATTCCTATGTTAAGTGGCAAAAATCAAAAACTCTTCTTATTAATTCGTTAAGTCAACAATTTTACCGTTTGCATCAAACTGAGAATTAACAACCTCAATTTCGCTCTTAACATCTACCATTTTATCTACTTTGTCATCAAACTTTCTTGTCTTGTCTTCCCAGATACTCTTAATATTTAACTTGTTGTTCAACACTGAAATGGTACTATATACGTCGGTTATGTAATATATTGAATTACCAGATGAGTCAAAGTCCTGAAATTTACTATACTTCCCAATCATTCCGGCTTCAACCGGCTGAAAATCATTTTTTAATGAAACCATGTATATAAAGTTGACACCTTTTCCATCATTCATACTGGTAGAACTTTCGACATAAATTAGGTAAAGCTTACCTGCAAAACTTACCCTTCCTATAGAGAAGTACTTAGAACTAATTTCAAAATTGAAAGACCCCTCTGTATAAGTCTTGATATAACTGGTGATATCACTTTTTAAATATTTGGAGTCAGCAATGCTTGTCATCTTACCCTCATCATTGTAAAAGCTGGCAACCATACCTTTAGTTGTATAAGGAAGTTTTAATAAAGGAAATTTAGTTTCAACAACTTCTTTGTTTAATTGCGCAAAAGACGGAAAACTAAAAATCAACAAAAGCAATAAGGTGAAGCGATACTTTTTCATAATCAATATTTTAAGATTTCAACAAAAATAAAAACTTACTGGTGCTGTGTTATACCCATAATTACGTATTACGTTGAGTTCAACCATTTTTATTAATGATTGGTTTGGCATAAAATAAATAACATTGATTTTAGATTTTGCGTACTTACAGTTGGATTTTCGTGGTTAATACTCAAATCTCCAATTCCTTTTAAAATATCAAATACCCATTTCTAGGTATATAAATAACATCTTGGTAATTTATCTTTACTGTTCGTCATCAAATCAAAAAACAACAAATGAAAACAGTAGTCAGAAGTATTTTATTAATCTATTAAATGCATACTAAAACTTTAACTATGAAATACTTAGAAATCCTGTTATTATTTCCACTCTCACTTCTGTTTTCTTGTAGTGTGGCACAACAAGCACCAGTAAATAACGATTTAAAAACATTAAATGCACCACAAGGGACAAAGACGATGCAACAAAAAATGTGGATTTACAAAGAGGCAACTGGAGAACTGATACTTAAGAGCACAACCGATTATACTTTTACGGAAAAAGGAAACTACAAAAGCCATACACAGTCATTTAACGATGGGAACAGCCGTACACTAGATTATACTTATAACGGTAAAAATCAGCTAAGCACTATCACAAACAAAAAAGGGTCTCAAACTGAATCTGAAACAAATTATAAATATGTTGGCAACAACCCGCTAGAAATTTACACAACTGTTATTGGCTCACCCAACTATTTCCCTAAAATCGTTCAGTATTTTAATGACGATGTATTGGTTAAGGAAGAGCGATTTGATGCTACTAATAAATTAATAGACCTCTATGAATATGGTAGAACGCAATCCGTTCACACCAGTTTTGGACCGTCGGGCAAGATGCGTTTTAAATATATAGGGACTTTAGAAAATGGCTACGAAGTTAAATCAATACGTTATAATGCCTTAGGGGAGCAAGGAAGTGGGACAGAATCTGAATTGGATGATTATGGAAATGTTGTAGCATCATGGTCCTTAGATAAAACTGGGAAAAGAGAAAAAGAAAGAAACGGATATAACTATTTATACAAAAACAAGAGCTGGGTTATTAAGAGCAACAAAAATGCTTTGGATTATGGCTCGGGTAAAACTAGAACACTTTTTACACGCAGTTATACAGGGAAGAAAAACATTTCTATCGAAGAAAAAGAAATTTTAGCGTTTTTGAAAAAGAAATAAAACCAGAGACTAAAGAATTTATAAGGCTTGTGATTTTAGGATAAGCGATTTTTACTAGCTTCTTTTTCAATGCCGTCGGCGTGATCAGCAGGCTTGCGAAGTGGTTGTTCCTGTGTTCTTAACACTAGCTTGTTCAATAAAGACTCAGTTAACTTTGCGACTCGTTGTATTAAGTTTAAAACCTCTCATTTACCGAGTTTCTTAATAGTCGACAATAACCCCAAACCGCCCCAATTAACAAACTTGTTACCTCCTACCAATTTTTAAATCAAGAAATTAGAATTTTCAAACGCTAACTTAATGCTATATGAGATACCTCAAACTATTCCTGCTGTTATTTATCGCAAACCAATCCTTCTCGCAAACTATTGTAAGAAAGGATATGGACATTAAACTGATGTTAGACCAAGTATCAGAGAAAAATATAGAGACTACCGTAAGGAAGCTAGTGAGCTTTGGTACACGCCACACCTTGAGTGATACACTAAGTAAAACAGAAGGAATTGGCGCTGCCAGAAATTGGATAAAAGCGGAGTTTGAAAAGTACAGCAAAGCAACAGGCGGAAGGTTAAAGGTGGGGTTTGATACTTTTATACAACCTGCAGATGGACGCAGAATAACCAAAGATGCGGTGTTGAAAAACGTATTGGCTACTTTACCCGGCACCGACCCAACAGATACTAGAATTTTCATTGTTTCGGGCCATTATGATTCTAGGGCATCAGACGTAAATGATATTGTCTCGAAAGCCCCTGGAGCGGTTGACGATGCTTCGGGAACTGCAGTTGTGATGGAATTAGCAAGAGTAATGAGCGCTCAGAAATACGGTGCAACAATTATTTTTATGGCGGCCGTTGGCGAAGAACAAGGTTTGTATGGCGCAGCACATTTAGCTAAGAAGGCAAAAGCTGAAGGTTGGAATGTGGCCGCCATGATTACAAACGACATTGTCGGCAATACTTACGGCAACGAAACAAATTTAAAAGACAATAGAAGCGTAAGGGTTTTTAGCGAAGGCGTTCCGATTACTGAAACGAAAGAAGAGGGCGCATTACGAATTGCCATTGGGAGCGAAAATGATGGATCGGCTCGTCAGTTTGCCCGTTATACCAAAGAAATTGGAGAGCGATACGTTGACCAGTTAGATGTGAAATTGATTTACAGAAGAGACCGTTACTTACGTGGCGGCGATCATACGGCTTTTTCTAAAGAGGGTTTTACGGCGGTACGGGTTACAGAAATGAATGAAAATTTTGACCGCCAGCACCAAGATGTACGAACTGAAAACGGCAGAGATTACGGAGATTTACCCGATTTTGCAGATTACACCTACATACAGAAAGTCTGCAGAATGAATTTGGCAGTTTTAGCAAACATTGCAAAAGCACCTGCTGAACCACAAAATGTAGGCATTGTAACTTCCGACTTAACAAATAACACTACGTTAAAATGGGAAGCACCAAAAAGCACAAAGCCCTCTGGCTACTATATTTTGATGCGTGAAACCACCGCTCCGTTTTGGGAAAGGAAAATATATGTAACAGAGAATGAAGTGACGCTGCCATATTCTAAAGACAATTACTTCTTTGCGGTGCAGTCTGTTGACGCAGCAGGCCATGAAAGTGGAATTGTGTTTCCGAAACCGGTAAAGTGATTTTAATTGTATTCGATAGATCGCTATTATAATGTTAATCAAAAAAAGTTAACTTGCCTTAAACTTAGTTTTCAGCGGTTTGCCTGTCTATTGGTCAAGCTTTCTTTCGTGGGTATGATTTAAATT
>JBBSTQ010000322.1:0-4394 GCA_038235745.1 Sphingobacteriales bacterium | reverse complement strand
GTTACAATATCTGCAAATATTTTAAAACCAAACAAAATTTCCCTCAATAAAGTTTTATTGACGATTACCGGCAGAAAAGCGGGTCTAAATTTATCTTTTTTGATACCAACAAAATGACAAGAACAAAAAAGACGTCACATTTTAAAGGAATCCATTCGGACAATTATTGATTTTAAACTTTGTTGTTTTAAGATTTGAAAAAAAACTCCCACAAGTCATTGTTCAATTTGTGGTTATTGTGCCATCTAAAACCATTAATCACAACTAATTAACTATTTGCAGATATTTTTCTTAAATTTGCGCTCCAAATTACTGTTTATATTATATGAAATTATCACAATTTAACTTCGATTTACCAGAGTCTCTTATTGCCCACACTCCATCAGAGCACCGCGACGAGTCGCGTTTAATGGTTTTGGACAAGAAAACCGGAAAAATAGAACATAAAATATTTAAAGATATTTTGGGCTATTTTGAAGAAAAAGACGTGTTGATTTTAAATAACACTAAAGTTTTCCCTGCCCGCCTTTATGGCAACAAGGAAAAAACGGGTGCTACTATCGAAGTTTTTTTACTAAGAGAACTAAATAAAGAGTTGCGTTTATGGGATGTTTTAGTTGACCCAGCTCGTAAAATAAGGGTAGGCAACAAATTATATTTTGGCGATGACGATTTACTGGTTGCTGAAGTTGTTGACAATACCACCTCAAGAGGACGTACCATTCGTTTCCTTTTTGATGGTACCGATGAGGAATTCAGACAAAACATAGAGATTTTAGGCGAAACCCCACTTCCAAAATACATTAATCGCAGACCAACTGCAGAAGACAAAGAACGTTATCAAACTATTTTTGCTAAAAATGAAGGAGCTGTAGCGGCACCAACAGCGGGTTTGCATTTTAGTCGTGAACTTTTGAAAAGATTAGAGTTAAAAGGGATTGATTTTGCTGAAGTTACGCTACACGTGGGTTTAGGTACTTTTCGCCAAGTTGAGGTGGAAGATTTGACCAAACACAAAATGGATTCTGAGCAGATCATTATTGAGCAGAGCGCTGCGGATATTGTTAATAAAGCAAAAGAAGAGAAAAGAAGAATTTGTGCAGTGGGTACAACCGCAATGCGAACTATTGAGTCGGCGGTTTCTGCTAATCATTCTTTGAAGCCAGTAAACGATTGGACTTCAAAATTCATTTTCCCTCCGTACGATTTTAGTATCGCAAACTGTATGATTACCAATTTCCATACGCCACAGTCAACCCTAATGATGATGGTTGCTGCGTTTGGAGGTTACGACCATGTGATGAAAGCCTACGAAGAAGCGGTAAAGGAGAAATATAGATTTTACAGTTATGGTGACGCCATGTTGATCATCTAAAAAATATAAAGACCGAAAATTTCGGTCTTTTTTTATTTTAATAGCTTCCGAAAAATCAATCAAACATTTCCATTGTGTTTTATTTATACGGAAACACAAGTTTTAGCTTTCGGCGTTTGGCTTTTGGCATTTTAAAATTAGCTTTTTATGAATACTCTTTCTTTTTATGCGATTATAGTTGCCGGCGGTAGCGGTAGCAGGATGAACAGCGAGATTCCGAAACAGTTTTTGGAGCTTAACGGCAAACCTGTTTTAATGCATACCATTTCTGCATTTCACATAAGCAAGCATCAGCCAAAAATTATTTTGGTGTTGGCAAAAAATGATGTGAGTTTTTGGGAGCAATTGATTGTAAAACATAATTTTGAGATTCCGCACCAAGTGATTATCGGTGGTAACGAGCGGTTCTATTCTGTGAAAAACGGATTGTCATTGGTGCATGCCAAGAAGGCAGTTGTAGCTATACATGACGCTGTGAGGCCTCTCGTCTCTAAAACTACTATCGACAACTGTTATCAGACCGCTATCGAGAAAGGCAATGCGGTTGCGGCCGTACAGGCGAAGGATTCTATACGCAAACTAACCGATGGGAAAAGCCAAGCTTTAAACCGTAGTGAAATTTATTTGGTACAAACACCGCAGACTTTCCAAGTAACGCAATTAGAGAATGCTTACAAACAAGAATTTGATGTACTTTTCACAGACGACGCTTCTGTGGTAGAAAAAGCCGGATATACCATCAACTTAGAAAAAGGCGATGAATTTAATTTTAAAATTACTTTTAAAGAAGATTTAAAATTAGCAGAAACCGTGTTGAACACGCAAAATTAATATCTTAGAATGTCATTTAGGGTACTAACAACCAAATCAAGTTCCGTCTTTTCAATTTTACCCAATCGTTTTACCAATCTGTCTTTAGAAATGGACCGTATATGGAACACCATCAATTCAGAAACTTCGTGTAAACCATTGTTTTTATCGGGTTCAATAATCGGATTGCCTTGATAATTTTTAATTTTTGTGGTAAGTGGCGCAGTTATTACCACTTGTAGATATTGATTAAGCAAATTACCACTTAAAATCACGACAGGTCTGTAACCATCTTGTTCGCTACCTTTACTTGGATCTAAGCTGGCGTACCATATTTCGCCTTGTTTCAATCCTTTACTTGCCTAAAATACTCTTCCATACCTTCTTCGGCCATAATTAAGATGTTGTCGTCGTCTTCGGCATTTTTGTAAGATTTAGCGTACTCAGCTTTGGTAAGCTGATCAAGATAAATTTTTAAGGCTTTTTCTATCAGCTTATTTTTAGGCAATTTTAATGCTTTTGCTTTATCAGAAAGCATTTTCATCAAATCATCAGGAAGTGTACTGGTAAATGTTGTCATCTGCTTTTTTTTGTAAAACAAATTTACAATTTATATTTATAAATCGTAAATAAAAAAAAGCGAAACACCGTCTGATGTCTCGCTTTTTTCGATATCTAAACTGCTTTTAAGCGCCTCGGATTACTCTCAACAAAACTGCTATAATAGCTATTACCAAAAGAATGTGAATTAGGTTGCCTCCAAACGGAGATACAAATGCACCTAAAATCCAAATTATAATTAAAACAACTGCGATTAAATAAAGTAAATTTCCCATGATTAATTTTTTATAAAGTTTAATGATTAATGATTTCACTGAGCTAAACTAAAACGATACCAAATTTTTAAAATAAGGGCAAAACACTCAAAAACGCATTTTTGAGTATTTAGAGAAACTATCGTCTGTACAGAATTTAATACAACAAAAAAAAAGACCCGCCTAAGCGAGTCTTTTTTTAGTATTCATCTTCGTTAAAGAAGAAGTCGTCCTTTGTTGGATAATCTGGCCAAATTTCTTCTATATTTTCATAAGGCTCACCATCATCTTCTAATGCCTGTAGGTTTTCTATAACTTCTACCGGTGCGCCAGAACGAATACCGTAATCAATCAGTTCGTCTTTTGTTGCTGGCCAAGGGGCATCTTCTAAATGAGATGCTAATTCTAATGTCCAATACATAATCTTAGAATTTGTGTTTTAATGTTTTGCAAAACTAAATTAAAATTCAACAGTTGCTAAAAAAGTTTTCAACAATTTTTAAATCCTCGGAATCCAGATATTTTCCTCGCTTTTGTTGTTGAAAACTACTTTCCTGCTTAAGGTAAAAAGATAGTCTGACAAACGATTTAAATAAATGATCACTTTTTCATCCACCCACTCCAAATCGGCTAGATGCACTACTTGTCGTTCTGCCCTCCTGCAAACACACCTGGCAACATGACAATAAGAAGCTATTGCATTCCCACCCGGCAAAATAAAATGCTTTAGTGGCGGTAAAAACGTATTCATTTCATCCATTTGCTTTTCTAACAACTCGATATCTGTATCCAATAAATCTGGAATTTTCATTCTAGAGTTCTCAGGGTCAGATGCCAGTGTTGAACCAACTGTGAACAACCTGTCTTGGATCTCTTTCAAAATCTCTTTGTCGTCCTCGCCAATTTCTTGATCCCTAATCAAACCAATGTAAGAGTTTAACTCGTCAACTGTTCCGTAGCTTTCAATACGTAAATGGTGCTTAGGTACTCTGGTTCCTCCGATTAAGGATGTGTAACCTTTGTCGCCTGTTTTAGTATATATTTTCATTTGATATTTTTATAAGATTGAATTTGCGTAATGGGTTTGTAACTGAGTAATTTTTAAGGCTCCTCGTCATGTTAAGGTCCCCGATGGCTATCGGGAGAAACGTCTCACAAACAGGTGTTCAGATTAAATGGTAACCTTACAAGTGAGATTCTTATCCCAAAGGGATGTCTTTGAGACTGTCGTCAGCATGACGGAACGTAAACCATAACAACAAATCCAATAAATTGTTCAATAAAAAAGGCGAACTGTTTGCCCGCCTAAATCAAACATTTATAGCTCTTGCATTTTAGAGTCCACTGTTTTGATATCCGGATTCGCATAGTCCTCCTCAATTAAACCATCTCGC
>JBBSTQ010000321.1:0-4409 GCA_038235745.1 Sphingobacteriales bacterium | reverse complement strand
GTTTCGGTAATTTCCTCAAAAGCGAGGCCTTCCGTTAAATGTTTTTTAAGTTGTATCACAAACATCCCTAAATCTGTTTTTTTGACGCCGTTTGCTTCAAAATCTATGGCACCGTCTGAAAGTAAATATAAACGATCATCAACTTTAGATTCTATGACTTGCTCGTTAAAGTTTCCATTTTTAAAAAAACCTAAGAGCAACCCTTCTGATTTGTATTGGGTAATGTCTTTTGTATCATTACTAAATTTTAGTACTGGCAAATCACTGGCCCCAGAATAAGTTATTGTTCCCTCTTGGTCGTCTATCAGTATTAAACTTAGCGTAGAGTAAATATCGTCCAAAAATTCATCAACATGTATTACTTGGTTAATACGTTGCATAATTTGGGCAACCGATAAGTTACCGTCAAAAACACAAATTCTTATTGCCGAGCGGATATAGCTTAAAAAAGTAAAGGAGAAAAACCACGCACCCCATTTCTTACCCATCACATCGCCCAGTACAATAAAAGTATAACGGTTATCAATTTTAATAAAATCAATAAAATCTCCGCCCGGGTGGTTTTGGTAAGTTTTGTGAAAAACCTCTACTTCAAACTTTTTAAGCTTCAACTTTTTATTGGGAACATTTTTTAGATTTAGCCTATCTGCAACCAGTTTTAACTCATTTATTGATTTTTCGTTCTGCTCTAGAACTGTAGCCAAAATGTTTTTTACTTTAGCCACCAATTGTTCAACAGGCGTATTCTTATCTATGTAATCAATCGCTTTTAAAGCTAAACCTTTATCAATCAACACTTCTTTGTTGTGAGAAGTGTGGAACAAAAAAGGAATGTTTTTTAGCTTTGTATCCGCTAAAAGTCTCTTTCGAAAATCAAAACCATCAACTTCGGGCATTTCAATATCAGAGATGATTAAATCTTGCATATCGCTATCCAAGACTTTAAAAGCCTCTTCAACAGATGTAGCCGTAGAAGCATCAAAGCCGTTTTGGTCTAACACCTTCTGCATCAGCCTAAGCTGAAACGGCTCGTCGTCTACCAGTAAAATCTTTTTTCCCACCTAAATATTTAATTATTTGCAAATTTAAAGTACGACTTAATAATCGTAAAAACCCCAGTTAAAACAATAATCAATGAAATCAAATCCATTAAAGTAAAACCATCATTTTTGCTAAAATAGAAAATTGTAAACATTTCAAAGTATGGTGGCGCAGGTAAAATGATCATGGCCAAGCCCAAAGTAAGCATTACAAAACCAATTACCACAGGGATAATCATTTCGGTAAAACGCCTTACAACTACAGATTTTGCAACTTTGGTGTCGATATAATTGTGCTTTAAAATAGATTCAATCTTGTCCAATTTCTCCAACCTCGATAGTTGGTCGTCATCCACCTTCTTAAACTCTTCTATAAGTTCTGGCTCGCTCAGTTTATTATCAATTGCTCTGTTAAATTTGCTTTGAAGGCTTTTAATATGTTCTGCCCTAATATCGGCTGTATTTAACGTATTAATTAAATCGTTCAACTTGTCTTCAACCGAAACTTCCTGCATATTTTTGAAACTTACTAAATTTTGCATCCTGTTAATTGTATTATTGCGTTTTTTGTAAATTGTCTACTTTTAAAAATTAATCTTTGTTTGATGGAGCTTGTATCAATTATCACCGTTAACTATAATCAGCCCGAGGCTACTGTTGCGTTGCTTCAATCGTTAAAAAAACAAAGTACTATCAACTTTGAAGTTATACTGGTTGACAATGCTAGTCACAATAATTGCGAGGCCGAGTTCACCAATGCTTTCCCAAATCTTACCTTTATTCGTACAAAAGTTAATTTAGGTTTCGCTGGAGGCAATAATATTGGAATAAGTGCAGCGAAAGGCAACTACATCTTTCTCCTAAATAACGACACAGAGATACCTGAAGGCTGTATTAAGCATATGGTTGACGAGTTTAAAAAAAATAAAAATATTGGACTTTTATCACCATTAATTTTATACTATGACGATAAAAGCATGATTCAGTATGCAGGTTACACTCCTTTAAATTACCTTACGGCGAGAAATGAGCAAATTGGTCAGTTTGAAAAAAACGAAGGCCAGTTTGATGGAATTACACACGAAACCGGCTTTTGCCATGGCGCCGCTGTGATGTGCAGAACAGCAGATTTGCATGAAGCTGGTTTAATGGATGAAAATTACTTTTTATACTACGAGGAACTTGACTGGTGTGAGAAGTTTAAACGGATAGGAAAAGGTATTTACTTTACTGGTAAAACATTTATTTATCACAAAGAATCAATGTCGGTGGGAAAAGATAGCGCTATTAAAACCTACTTTATAACACGTAACCGGATGCTTTTCGTTAGAAAAAATACTGGGCTTTTGAACACGCTTTTCTTTAGTATTTATTATATTTTGATAGCTTGCCCTAAAATGATGGTAAAATACATTACGACCGGCAAAAGCCACCTTGCCAAGTACGTTTTGAAAGCTTTGGTATGGAATTTAACACATTCAAAAAACAGCAAAGACTTAGGTTTTAAAATACAACAATGATTATACTTTTTTGGGTTTGCCTTTTTATTATTTTTTATACGTTTTTTGGCTACGGCATTTTTTTATTTGCGATTGTTAGGCTAAAAAGACTGTTTATAAAGCCATTTGAGTTTAACCCAAATGAAACATTACCCACGGTTTCGCTGTTGATTGCTGCTTTTGACGAAGAAGCCATCATCGAAGAAAAAATCAAGAACTGTTTAGCATTAGAGTATCCAAAAGAAAAATTACAGATTATTTTTATTACCGATGGCTCTTCGGATGCTACTCCCCAACTTATAGCAAAGAATTCTGGCGTAACGTTATTGCATGAGAATATTAGAGCGGGAAAAATGGCAGCGATAAAAAGAGCGCTCCCTTTAATCAAAAACGAGATCACTGTTTTTACAGACGCAAATACGTTTTTGAATGCAGTAGCGATAAAAGAATTAGTCAAACATTATCAAAACCCTAAAGTTGGTGCTGTAGCTGGCGAAAAACGAATTATGGTTGCAGAAAGTGCAGATGCTAGCGCCGCCGGCGAAGGGTTTTATTGGAAGTACGAATCCACTTTAAAAAAATGGGATTACGAGCTGTATTCAAACGTGGGTGCTGCTGGCGAATTGTTTAGCATAAGAACTGCGCTTTACCCGCCGGTAGAATCTGATACGATTGTGGATGACCACATGATTGCTATGCGAATTGCAGAAAAAGGTTACATCATTGCTTATGAACCAAATGCTTACGCTTTGGAAACATCTTCAGCAAACACCAAAGAAGAGCTAAAACGCAAAATAAGAATTGCAGCAGGCGGAATTCAGTCGATTTTTAGATTAAAGAAATCAGCAAATCCTTTACATAATCCAATTTTGACTTTTCAATATATTAGTCATCGAGTTTTACGGTGGACAATTACACCTTGGCTGATGGTTTTTGTGTTTTTATTAAACATTTTCATTTGTTTGGGACAGCCCGCCTTACTGCTATATCAGATTATGCTCATTTTGCAATCAGCTTTTTATATTGCCGCAGTTGTCGGTGCAATTTTGGAGTCGAAATCGATAAAAATCAAGGTTTTGTTTATTCCATTTTACTTCTGTATGATGAATTACGCAACAATTTTAGGCACTTTTAGGTATTTCAATGGGCAACAATCGGCCGCTTGGGAGAAATCGTTGAGGAAAGCCTAACGATTGTGAAAAACTAAAAGCTCAATTTGTTGGTTATCGATATTAAATGCCAACTATCATAACAATAGTTGGCGTATGTTTTGCAACAAATAAAATAAATAAGTCTACAAAATGAAGTTTGAAGTCAGCACCAATTTAAAGTACAAAATCCATTCTGAGGGGACTATTATCTTAGCAATCAAAGCTTTAAAATCTAGCCACCAACAAATAATTAAAGAATCTTTTAATATAGGCGGAATTGCAAAAGTTAAAGACCATCAGGAAATTTCTACGCAAAACCGGTTGACTAACCTAAGCGTAATTGCTGGCGAGAATTTAAGTATAGATTACACCGCTCTGGTTGATACCGGCTACAAACTCGTAAACATACAGAAAGTCACCGAACTCAATTTGTTTAAGTTAAGTCCAGAATTATTGAAGTATTTGCACCCTAGCAGGTATTGCCAATCTGATAAATTATATCGTTTAGCAAACAATAAATTTGGCAACAAGGCAAATGATTTTGAGAAAGTAACTTCCCTGGTCAATTGGATCAACAAAAACGTTCAGTATTTAAGCGGTTCTACAAACTCGCAAACATCTGCTTATGATACAGTTACAGAACAAGCTGGAGTTTGTAGGGATTTTGCGCATTTAGGAATTGCTCTCTGCAGAGCCTTAACCATTCCTGCGAGATATTT
>JBBSTQ010000320.1:0-4412 GCA_038235745.1 Sphingobacteriales bacterium | reverse complement strand
GCTATTAAAGCAACTGCAGAGTACTTTCCTAAAAAAGACAGGGCGTTTTCTACCAGTATTTTTAACGCTGGTGCAACTGTAGGGGCGTTAGCGGCGCCAATTTCAATTCCGTTCATCGCTAAGGCGTACGGCTGGGAAATGGCTTTCTTAATTATTGGAGCGCTTGGTTTTGTTTGGATGGGATTTTGGATTTTAATGTATGAAAAACCAGAGAAACACGCTAAGGTAAACCCTGCGGAGCTTGATTACATCAATCAGGATATCATTGCTGATAGTAAGGTAGAAGGATATGTGGCCGAAAGTGCCGCAAAAGTTTCTTTTGCAGAATGCTTTAAGCATAAACAAACGTGGGCTTTTGCTTTCGGTAAGTTTATGACCGATGGTGTTTGGTGGTTTTTCTTATTCTGGACGCCAGCTTATTTAAGTTCTGTTTACGGTATGGATTCTACCGAAGCTGCTTTCCCTCTGTTTGTGCTTTACGCGATAACTTTGCTTTCCATTATTGGGGGCTGGTTGCCAACATATTTTGTGGAGAAGAAAGGAATGGAGCCCTACGCTGGTAGAATGAGAGCCATGTTGATTTTTGCTTTCTTTCCGTTATTGGCGATGGTTGCGCAACCTTTAGGCCACGTTTCTTACTGGTTGCCGGTAATTATTATCGGTATCGCAGGCGCTGCACACCAAGCATGGTCGGCAAATATTTTCACAACTATAGGCGATATGTTTCCGAAAAAAGCGATTGCTACTGTTGTTGGTATTGGTGGTTTAGCAGGCGGTATTGGATCTGTGTTTATTAACAAAGGTTCTGGAATGTTGTTCGACTATAGCAAAAACACAGATATGACATTTATGGGCTTTCAAGGTATAGAAGCTGGTTATTTCATTGTTTTTTCAATCTGTTCGGTATGTTATTTAATTGGCTGGACAGTGATGAAAACTTTGGTGCCAAGATACCAACCAATAAGTATGGCGTAATTTATAGTTATTGTTAACGATAAAAGGGTTGATTTTTCGTTTGAAAATCAACCCTTTTTTGTGGTTGAAATATTGATAATATCTTTACACATTTGGGGCTAACAGCATGCCCTCAACCATTAAAAAATCATTCTACCAATTCAAAATCTCCCTGTATCACATCATTGCAGGCGTTCTGCTTTTTACAGCCTAAAAAGAAAACCATCACCAATAGGCATGCAATAATCTTTAAACTTGTGTTGTTTATTTTATTTTTCATATTATTTGGTTTTCACTTCAATATTAATCACTTTCCATTCATTACCTACGGTCGCAATGTATGAACCCACGTTTAAGTCTGTGAATAGTGCCTCTCCATTTGTGATTTTTTTGGAGGCAAGCGTTTTGCCGTTGCTTGTAACCTGCGCTAAAGCTCCTTCTTGTTTTGAAACGATTTTTATTGCTCCACGGGCATAACACACTGCGTTTTTTCTGTAAAACAATGTTGGATCAGCGGTTTTGCCTACGCTAACCGTATAGCTGTTTACGGTAGATTCATCTTCAGACAATACTTCATAAGTAACCGCCGATAAAAAATTTTCGGTTATTTCCCCGGATTTCTGAAGCACTCTGTTTTTAAAAAGATTGGCTCCTTTGCTTAAAGTAAATACAGGTTTTAAATTAGTTAGCGGATAGCTTTCTGATATATTTATTTTTACTGCTCCGGCATTAACTATAGAAGATAAGCTCGTGATATTCATAAAATTAAAAGAGAGGATATCTGACAAATGATTAAGTGCCGGTTCGGCAATGCTATAGGATTGAAATAAGTTGCCTTTGTGTTCATTAACCACAAAACCAATTTGCTTACTTACCGTTGTTGTTTTGTCTGTCGAGCTGTCGTACAATTTAAAAGATATAGCTTCTGTTTGTTGGTTTGCAAACACCGTTAAAAAGGCATAATAGTTTTTTTCACTTGCCACATAGGTAACACCGCTAACTCCTCGGCAGATATTGCCCACAAAAGCGCCTACTTTATCATTTGAGCCAATCAATCGTTTTCCGTCAACGTTGAGTTTCGCCACAAAAGTCATGGTGTATTGATAGTCGCTCTCTTTTACACCCCAATTAGGCGTTTGGGCAAGTAATGTGTAGCCAGAAGCAACTAATAGTATAAATAAAAATGCTGTTTTTTTCATAAAAATGCTTTTTTTATTCTTAGCATGATTTTGCGAAACCATGCTAAGAAATTTAATTTTTAGTTCTTTATAATTTTTTGGAATATCTCTTTATTTGCCATTTTGAGCTTAAGAATATAACCTCCGGCAGGTATAGCGGGTTGCACTTTAAAAGTATTAACTCCAACGTTTAGCTTCGCATCGCTTTCAAACACGATCTGACTAAACATATTGTAAATTAAAATTTTAGCATCTCCTGCTTCTTTGCTGTCAACAATAATCTCAAAATCACGGAAGAAAGGATTAGGGAAAACAGTCACTTTTTCTGTTCCTAAACTGATAACAACCGGCTCCGCAACGCTACCCATAATGCCGTCTGAAGAAAAGTTGATGGTTTTAGCTGTGGCTTGTAAATTACTTCCAGAACCAATATAAGCGGTAAGCTTTTCTGCTTTATCTCCGTAAATCGTGATAAAAGCTAGATCCACACCTTTTACATTCTGGGTTTGGCTGTTGCCTCTCAACTCTCCAAGTTCATTATAAAATGATAGATCTTGATAGCCTTCGGGCAGTTTTACAACAGCACTCATGGTGTTTGCAAACTTAGCGTAGTCCTTAGAAAGGAGAGGAGTTTCTTCGCTTGCCACAATCGTTGTGGTTTTTGTGCTTGTTCCGGTACTGTTTACCTTTATACCTGAGGTGGAGTTTGTTTTGGTATTTAACCTGTTTAAATACTCTGGATAAGTAAACTTTTGCGCAACACCCGTATTCAACATATAGCCTTCGCCAGCTTTTAAATAGGTTAAAGATCCTTTCCAACCCACCAAAGAACTATAAATTGCAAACAGCGATTGTGATTTTACAACATCGCCGTCACTTGCGTTTAGGTTTGCCAAAGCATCAGTAACTGGGATGTTTTTAGAAACCACATAAGGCAACCAATTCCAGTTTTGGGTTAAATTAAAAGACCAGTTATTCAAATCAACCGGAACGCCTTTGATTTTTAATTTTTGCGCTGTAGTTAGTTTGACCTTGTACATATTATTGTTTGAAACGCCACCATTGCTAGAAACCGTTCCAGACCATCCACTTAGCGCAGGATCAGATGTATTAACTTCATAAGCATCAAACAATGCAGGTGCATTTGATTTTATCAAATCTGAGGTGTTTAGCGTAAGGGTTTTTGTAAGCCCGTTTAAGTTGCTAAACCTTGCATCGGTTACGTTAAAAGAAGTCCATGTCCAGCCTTGGTTAAAGATAATTTGTTGCCCAGTGATCTCAGTGTTTTTGAACAATGCAGGTTTTGTGTAAGTTCCTAAAATTTGATCTGGTACATACGGCATTGTGAATTTGCTATCCAACATCGCTTCTTTTAGTTTACCATCAGAGGCATCCCAAATAAAAAATGACATTTCTTCGCCACTTACTTGGTTGCTGTAAACCGTTAAAAACACAAAGTATTCTTTAAAACTTGAATCGTAAACAACATTAGTTATTCCGCGAACCTCACCATTAACAATCGCCACCGCCTTATCGTAAAGGTCATCCGTGAAAACATCGCCAATCTTTATTTTTCCAATAATGTTCATGGATTGGCTAAACTTGCTAGGGTCTAGTGTTAAAATAGGTTCTTTTTCGAGTACCCTTAAGTCCAGCTGTATTTTCTCGTTGTAACCGTAGCTGGTGGCTAGCGATAAAACTACATTGTAATTGCCAATTGCTAAATCACTATCAACCGTTGCTTTTAAGGTGGTTTTGTTATTTGGCGCAATAGTTCCAGAGCTTGCCGGTAAGCTTAGCCAACTAGGCAATTCAACTGTATAAGGCTGTGGTGTTCCACCTCGGTTAATGATGGTAATGTCAAAAGATAAGTTTTCGTTGGTTCTTTTTACCAAACTAACCACATCATTTTGGCCTTCTACAAACCATTTAACTGGGTTTTTATTAACGAGTGCGCTCCAAGTAATTGGCGATTGTTGCCTGTTGTCTGCCATATCATTAAGGTTGGAAACTGTAATGTAGGCTACCTTGCCCTCTACACTTGACCAATCTGTAATTTGTGGATTCAGTACAATTTGATCTCCGTTTATTACCGCGTTTACCACGATTGATTCTGTAGGTCGAAGTGGTTTAACAGCAGGAGTTTCATCTGTAAAAACAAGCGGTTTACTGTTCAATAAGGCGTAACTGCTTGTTTTCTCGAAAGTATTTAATGGATAATAATATTTAGGACCGAAAGCATTAGTTACCTCTGGTTTATTAAAATTAGCATATAATATC
>JBBSTQ010000319.1:0-4417 GCA_038235745.1 Sphingobacteriales bacterium | reverse complement strand
TATGTGTAGTTTTATTAGTCATACACAACAACTAAACGTTGTATATGTGTAGTCGCGGTACGCACATATTTTTTTCTAAAATAGAGAATTTATTCAATAAATAAACCAAGGGTAGTTTTCGATGAAACTAAATTTAGGCAACTTCCATCTTAAAATCTCTCTCTCCCAAAAACCTACTTTAGAACGGAGGGAGAAACAAAACAACTCGACTCTCTTTTATCGTTGAGACTTACTGCAGATGTTTGCCGTTGACAGATTTCATAAATAGTTGAAAGTATTTTGTTTACGATCGTTTTATTATGGCCCTAAACCATATAAATTAAAGCCCCAAAAATCACCAACATAACATATAACCCCACAACAGGCATGTTAAACTTCAGTATGCTTTCTTCTGAAATATTTTCCGGAATAACCGATTTTACCATCACTATATTTTGCAACGAAATAGCATTACCAATCACACTCCCCGTATGCAACAATGCCGTAAATAAAGGCTGTTGCGCTAATGCTACCGCACTTAAACTTCCTGCAAAAAGGAGATTACTCATAGTAGCGCTCCCGGTAATAAAACAGCCAACAATACCAATTAAGGGTTGAACAACCGTTTGCCATTCTTGATCCATCGTTGCTGTTAAAGCGCTTACATTTTGCGAAAGTGATTTTGCAATAAGCTGCGTAAAGCAAATAAGCAATAATATGGTGATGGCCGAAACCCGAATTCCGGAGAGCGTGTCTTTTACCAAGGTAAAAAGCTGTGTTCCAAAATTTTTCTTGTTCAAGAAAAACAAAACAACTATTGAGGAAACGATAAAGACTAATCCGGGCTGATAAAATGAAACCACCTTAACGTTTGCAGATAAGGAAAAGAGTAGGTTTTGAGATGCAAATCTCCATATCAACAACAAACCAACAGAAAATAAATAAGGAGCAAATGTAGTCCACCATATTTTTAGCGGTATTTTTTCGTGGGCAGGTATAAAAACCACTACAAATAACAGCAGTCCAGTTAATCCGCCAACCACTGATGGAAATTCTATAGAGAACAACCCAGTGAATGCAAAGGGGACATAAAAACAAATTCCAGCGCCCAATAAAACCTTCCATTCTTTTAGCAAGGACACTTTCACTTGCTCTGTTTTTGCTAAAAGGTAAGCGAGCATGAATGGAATAAACAATGCTGGTAAGGCATTAAGAAACAACATATTTATTACTGCATCATCAGGCTGATTAATGTTTAACCCGATTTTTAAAGGAGTACCTAAAGCGCCGAATAATACGGCAGTAATGTTTGATGCCAGTGGTAAAACAATTGCAGTGATCGGCTTAAATCCAACGGAGAGCATAAGCGGAGCTATAAGCAATGCTGGAATACCAAAACCGGCAATGCCTTCCATAAAACTCCCCATAAAAAAGCAGAGGATAATGGCTAGTGAAATGCGTGAAGAAATAGTTGAAACACCATCCGTAAAGGGAATAAAATGTTTGTGAACAGCAAGGGTATTATAAAAAAAATAGGCCCCGAAGATCAATAGGATAAGCTCCGTCCAAATAATTAGCCCATTTAACAGCTCATAAAAAACAGGGCTAAAATCTGAAGAGTTTACGAATTTTAAAATTAGGAGTATAATAACAGCTCCCAAAGCGCCGAGCCATAATCTACGAAATATAAATACTCCGGCCAGCAAACACAAAAATAATAGAACGAGGGTTAGGTTATTCATAATGAACTATCATTTGCTTATTGCGCCACCAAGTTAAAAAAATGGTTTATTTAATTGTTTGCTTTCATTGAGGATAAATAAAAACAGGCACTTTAACTGTATCAGCGGATTGCTTTAATCATATCTGATGGCAATTTTCACGAACAATTGCTCTTGAGATCAGCATTACGTAAAACTCTTTCTTTAAATCTCCCTATTTAAAAAAATTCGTTTTAAACGCAGGGAGCTAAAAACGGCTTTGATGTTCCTCGAACAGCCACAACTTATTTTCAGTCATACGAGTTTTTCGTATGACTGAGTCAGAGAATAAAAGAGACTAATCCACAAAAGTTTCCTTAATCACTGCTTTAACCGCCAAAACCTCTTTATTAGACAAACTCCCAAATACTTTTATAATTCTTTGCTTGTCAATAGTTCTAATTTGATCCAAAACTACTTGACCTTTGGTTTTACCACTAGAAATTGAAACCCTTGTCGGGTAGTTTTTTCCGCTACTTGTTATCGGGGCAATCACAACTGTTTGTAGATTTTTGTTAATTTCATCGGGGGAGATGATTACGCAAGGACGCGTTTTTTTCAACTCGCTACCTATTGTTGGATCTAAATTGATGAGCACTATTTGATATTGCTTTAATTCCATTCCTCAAAGTTTTCATCTTCAAACACGTCGTTGATTAGCAAAACATCATCTTGGTTTTCATGCATTGTTTTGAAGGCCTTGTCCCATCCTTTTCTGGGTTCGGCTATTGGTCTCAATATAATCTGCTCCTTCTCTAAAATAAGTTCGACTTGATCCGTTAAGTTGTATTTATCAATCAGCGTTTTAGGTAAGAGAATTCCTTTTGAGTTTCCTATTGGGATAATTGAGACATTCATAACTTTTACTTTAAGTGACTACAAAGTTATTACTTTATTCGGTTTTCCAAAATACAACCGAGTCCAAACCGTTCTCCAACCTCAAAAGCAAAAAGGGTTCAACAAACCAATGCTGAACCCTAACCTTAACAAAAATATTCTACTGACCGATATTCCAGATTTTATCATAACCTAAAGCAACTTCTTTCAAACGAAGTTTCCGGATTCCGTCTGTTAACCCCTTTAGAATTTCATCTGCAGAACATGCCTGCGACAATGCATTTGCGTTGGTTTTTACCAAATCGCCATTAAAAGGTTTTCCTACGGTGTTTGCAATGTAACCACTTGCGTAAGTTCCTTCTTTGTTATTATTGTTTTCATCACGCCCGGTAATGTTAATGGTTAACGAAGGAATTAAAATCACTTTTCCATCGCTATTTCCTGCAACTTGAAAATTAAGGTGCATACTAACCAAACCATCCACATCTGCTTCTTTCATTAAGTTAACCATGGCATTGTCTGATGTGAAATTACTGCTTACGCTCCCCAAAATCTCGCCCAAACCCTTTGCGGTGGTTCGTTGAATGCCTTTATAGCTGGTTCTTATGATCTTTTCTGTATTATCATCTGCTGCAGGAAACAAGGTAGCATATTTGCTGTTTTTCGTGATTTTCTCTATCGGGACAAAATCAATCTTGTATTCTGCTTTCATAAATTTTACCAAACCCACATAAATTTTGTCCATCACACTTTGCCATAGCGCATCAGATACTTGCGGAAATTTGTAGGTGGTTGTGGTGGTGGTAATGGTTCTGGTATTATCATATCCAGAACGCTCACTTGTTGAAGTATTTGAACTGTAAGTTTTTCCTTCTAGCGTGAACGATGTTAAACCAAATTTAGACCCCTTAGTGAGCGGAATACCATAATTTGCATTTGGCTTGTACATGGTGTAGCCAATTCCGTTTACTTTCTCATTGACTTTAATTGAAGCATACACGCTTTCATCTTGCTTCCCTTTAATAATTACAGGGAAAGATGCGTATGACGTTGCTTTTAAAGTAGCGGTCTGTAAATCTCCCAATTTTTGTGATGCATCCAATTTGTCTTTCTCGGTAACAAACTCACGCTCTACAATCAAAAAGTTCTCCCCCTTATTGTAATTTCCAACACCTTTTACACTTCCAACAATCTCTGGATTACTTAAAGATTCTTTGGGAATAGTGACCGTTACGTTTCCATCTGCCCCAGCATCAAAACTAGCAAAGTGGTTTAACGCTCTGGCACCGGCAACATCGGTAATTAAAGAAATTCTGATGCGTGTTCCTTTTGATCCTGGCGGATTTTTATACGTTAACTTAATGTCATCGGCCAAATCAAGAATTGGTAACGAAGTTTCTCCATTTACAGAAACAACCTCAACTTTTGGAATCGGCTTCAACGAGAAACTGGCTTCATCGCCAGACACAGTTTTAACGTTGATTACTTTTGCCACTGTAGAGGGTGTTCTGTAGGCGGATACGTAAGAACCTAGACCTACATATTCCATTTCCTGACCTTCGCAGGTTACCGTTCCGTCAATTTTAAACATTCCCATGCCTTCACTTTTCATAAAGGTTATTCCTACTAAGTAATCGCCTTCGATGGTTCCTTTTGGGAAATATTTTGATTCGGAGGTGTTAATCTCAGGCGGATAAATACCCGATGTGATATAAGGCATTGCAACAGCGCCATCTAACTCTTTAGCAGTTGCGGTCATTAGGTTTCCAGCTAAGTTGCCCAGTTTCTCGCCGATATTTAATTTGGGCATTTTAAGACTAAACTTTCCTTTTTTCTTCTCT
>JBBSTQ010000318.1:0-4424 GCA_038235745.1 Sphingobacteriales bacterium | reverse complement strand
CTAAATCGGTTGAAATATCGTTAAAGCAACTGGCCAATAAATTAATCTGTTTCGGGTCAATTAACGGTTCGTCGCCTTGTATGTTGATAATTGCATCGTAACCAATCAGCTTTTTGCAAACCTCCGCACATCTATCTGTACCGCTTTGGTGCTGATCAGATGTCATAATCACATTCCCCTTAAATGCGGTTACAGCTTTAAAAATTTCTTCGCTGTCGGTTGCAACCACAACTTCTGCCAGAGACGAAGCCTTTTTTGCTTGCTCATAAACTCGTTGTATCATACTTTTTCCGGCCAAATCTATCAATGGTTTCCCCGGAAAACGGGTAGAAGCAAATCTGGCGGGTATGATACCTAAAATTTTCATGGATAATTTTATTTGAAAAGTCCGTTGATTTCTCTTTCTACGCTATCAATAATAAAACCTAAATCGTCGGGGTTGTTGGTGAAATCAAGTTTGTCTTTATCCAAAATCAACAAATTGCCTTCACTATAACCTTTAATCCAACGATCGTATTTTTCGTTCAATTTTTGCAGGTAATCGATTCTAATACTCGCTTCGTATTCGCGACCACGGCGCTGAATATTTTCTACCAAAGTAGGTACAGAGGCTTTCAAATAAATCAACAAATCAGGTGGATTAATAAAATTGGTCATGCTGTTAAAAATCGACCGATAGTTATCATGATCTCTGGTAGTCATCAATCCCATATCATGTAAATTCTCTGCAAAAATATAGGCATCTTCATAAATCGTACGATCCTGAACGATGGTTTTTGTGCCTTTTTGTATTTCTTTAATTTGCTGAAACCGACTGTTCAAAAAGTAAATCTGTAGGTTAAAACTCCATCTTTTCATATCGCTATAAAAATCTTCTAGGTAAGGATTGTTATCAACTGCCTCGTACATTGCCTCCCAGCCGTAATTCTTTGCTAACAATTCTGTCAGCGTTGTTTTGCCCGCACCAATGTTTCCAACTATAGCTATATGCATAATGACTGTTTATAAATGGATTAATGTACTAAAAATTTCTAAAACCAATAATCTCTCTAACCTCTTTAATGGTTTTTTGTGCGCTTTCTCTCGCTTTTATTGCACCATGCTTGGCTACTTGACGAAGTAATTTTTCGTCGCCAGAGATGTAATCAATTTTCTCTCTGATGGGTTTTGTGACAATGATTATATCTTCTGCCAAAGCCTTTTTGAAATCGCCGTATCTAATTTCGCACTTGTTGTAAAGTTCATCAAAATGCGCCAAAGTATCCGCCGATGAAACAACCTTCATTAAGTCGAAAAGGTTTTGCACTTCTTGTGGTTTTTCTTGGTTATCTTGTGTTGGCCCAGCGTCCGTAACGGCTTTCATTACTTTTTTTCTGATGATTTCTGGGCTGTCAGACAAGTAAACCGCATTCATTTCTCCCTCAGATTTCCCCATTTTGCCTTTGCCATCCAACCCAGGGATCTTTACCAATTCCTTAGAATAGTTAAAAGCGTAAGGCTCTTTAAAGTAATCTGTTTTATAAAGGTTGTTGAAGCGATTCCCAAAAGTACGGGTCATTTCTAAATGTTGCTCTTGATCTTTGCCGACGGGCACTTTGGTAGCGTGATGTATTAAAATATCCGCTGCCATTAAAACAGGGTAAGTCAGTAAACCAGCATTAACATTGTTCGGATTAGCCCTAATCTTATCTTTGAACGAGGCACCGCGTTCCAATTCGCCTAAATAGGCATTCATGTTCATATACAAATACAGCTCTGCAATTTCTGGCACATCAGACTGTATGTAAAGCGTGGTTTTTTCTGGATCTAAACCTGCGGCCAAATACTCCACTAAAACTTGTTTAATATTTCCGTGTAAATCGCTAGGGGTAGGGTGGGTGGTTAACGAATGGTAATCTGCAATAAAGAAAAAACAATTGTGTTCATTCTGCATTTTCACAAAATTACTTACTGCACCATAATAGTTGCCAAGGTGTAATTTACCTGTAGATCTAATTCCGCTAACAACAGTTTCCATATTGTGGCGAAAGTACAGAAAATTTCTATTTTTGAGGGCGATGAAACAAATTTTAAGGCAAGCTTTACGTTATTGGCATCTATTAATGGTGGGTGTTATTTTTGTGCTGACTTATCCGTTCGTTTACCTGTTTTCCAGAAATAAGAGTACTTATCTACAATTGAATTTTGTTAGAAAAATATGTGCTTTTGTACCGTCTGCGCTGAGCGGAATTTTTTACAAAGTTGAGTATGAGGAAGCCATAGACTGGAGTAAAACTTACATCATTTGTCCAAACCATGCCTCTAATATGGATATATTCGCTATGAGCTTGGTGGCAAAAGGCAATTTCTTTTTTTTAGGAAAGGAAGAGTTGGTGAGAAACCCAGCTACAAGGTTGTTTTTTAAAACGATTGATATTCCCGTGAACCGAGAAAGTAAAATGGCATCTTTTCGAGCGTTTAAAAGTGCATCTGAGCGCTTAGCTGATGGCATGTCGCCGGTCATTTTTCCAGAAGGAAAGATTGGAACAGAATATCCACCCATATTGCATGAATTTAAAAATGGTCCTTTTCGCCTAGCTATTGAACACCAAGTGTCAATAATTCCGGTCACTATTAAAAATAACTGGAAAATTTGGTGGGATGATGGGATAAAGTATGGATGCAAGCCAGGAGTTTCGCATATTTGCGTACACAAACCCATTGATGTTTCGGGATTTAGCGTTAAGGACGATGAGTTGCTGAAGAATTTGGTTTACGAGAAGATCAAAGCTGGGCTAGATTATGAATTTTAGGTCCGGAGACGGAAGTCGGTAGTCCGAAGTTTGGATGCAGACCTAGAGACGTCGTCATGTTGAACGATAGTGTGCCAAAGGCATCTCTAGGGAAAACATCTCACAAGTAGGTGTCTGATGCTAAATGACGGTTTTGATTGTAAGGGTTCTCTTACTTCTATGCACTGGGTTTGGAAAGTATCTTGTTTTAAAACGAGATTTTGAAAACACGAGTCAAATCCGCTTACTGCGGACTTCTGGCCCAAAAAATTTTTTATATGAAAATAGATAAAGAAACAGTAGATAAAATAGCACATTTAGCCAGATTAGAGTTAACCGAAGTTGAAAAAGAGCGTTCAATTGAGGAATTGAGCGAGATTTTAAGTTTTATGGAAAAGCTGAACGAATTGGATACTTCTGGCGTTAAGCCATTAATTTATATGAATGAAGCTGTAAATGTGCTGAGACCAGATGTGGTAATTCAAGAACTTACTCGCGAAGAAGCGTTAAAAAATGCGCCCTTAAAAAACGAAGAATATTTTAAAGTCGCTAAAGTGATTAAGAAATAATACACTTTCCTAAGTAACAAAAGCGACTTTAATTGGTCTATAAAAGAAAAGGAAAAAATGCAACCACTAATCAGCATTACAGATTTAGGTAGAAAGTATGTTATCGGTACAGAAGTTATCCACGCATTAAAATCTGTTTCTCTAAGCATTAACAAAGGAGAATTTGTGGCTTTGATGGGGCCGTCTGGATCCGGAAAATCAACGCTCATGAATTTGCTAGGTTGTTTAGATACGCCAACAAAAGGCGAATACGTTTTGAACGGAATCAACGTGAGCCAAATGACCGATAGCGAGCTGGCAAACGTTAGAAACCAGGAAATTGGATTCGTTTTTCAAACATTTAATTTGTTGCCACGTTCTTCGGCTCAAGATAATGTTGCTTTACCACTGATTTATGCGGGTATAAAAAAGAAAGACCGTGATACAAGATCTATACAAGCTTTAGAAAACGTTGGTTTAGGAAATAGAGTTCATCACAAGCCTAACGAACTTTCTGGTGGTCAACGTCAGCGTGTTGCTGTTGCCAGAGCTTTAATTAATAATCCATCGATTATTTTGGCCGATGAACCTACCGGGAATCTAGATACCAAAACGTCTATCGAAATTATGGGCTTAATTGAAGAGATTCACAGTAAAGGAAATACGATAATTATCGTTACCCACGAAGAAGATATTGCGCAACACGCTCACAGAATTGTGAGAATGCGAGATGGTTTAATTGAGGAGGACTATGCGAATCCGGATATCAAAACAGTGGACTCTAAAATGCAAGAGCTATAAATGTTTGATTTAGGCGGGCAAACAGTTCGCCTTTTTTATTGAACAATTTTTTGGATTTGTTGTTATGGTTTACGTTCCGTCATGCTGACGACAGTCTCAAAGATATCCTTTTGGGAGAAGAATCTCACTTGTAAGGTTACCATTTAATCTGAACACCTGTTTGTGAGATGTTTCTCCCAATAGCCATCGGGGAGCACTTAACATGACGAGGAGCCTTAAAAATCACTCAGTTACAAACCCATTACGCAAATTCAATCTTATAAAAATATCAAATGAAAATATATACTAAAACAGGCGACAAAGG
>JBBSTQ010000317.1:0-4441 GCA_038235745.1 Sphingobacteriales bacterium | reverse complement strand
GCTAAATCAAAGTTGGTGTGTAAGGGCGTAAATTTGTTATGTAGCTGATAAATTTTGGACAAACCGTAATTTGGCTGTGGTTTTTCCGCATAATCAAAATACAAATCGTTGTACAGTATGCCAGCGGGCAAAGTCATCTTAACATTGCTATTCTCATATTTGTTTTCCGTTTTATAGCTCATTAAAATGCCCTTCTTATTTACGGGCTGGTTCGATAGGTTACTGTTATTTTTGACCTTAAAGCTCAATACAGACTGGTTGCCTTCAAAATCTTTCAATATGTATTCGATGTTATGCTCGGCATTGTCCTTCAGTTCAATTAGCCCGTTATTTACTACAGATTTATAAAATCTTATTTTCGGATTGTCTGCAACGAACCCTTTTTGTATCACCCGCCCCGAACTCATTTTGCTGTAGTAGTCGATATATGCATTTATTGCTCGTGAGTTTTCAAAAGCAAACTTATTGATAACGGTTTCGTAGATGGTGTTGCCGTCCAATTTAATCACGGTAGAAAATACCCCATTATGGTTCGCACTGCCACTCTGTTGGTCAAAGGCCGTAAGTCCCAAGCCAAATTCGCCGTTAACAGAAATAGTTCCTGTGGTGCCTAGGCTATAAGTACCGTTGCTGCCGGAGGTTGCAAAATATTGTTTCGGTGTATTTTCGTTAAATACAGTTTTGTTGGTTTTGTATAGATAAAGCGCACTCATTTGTGGCTTTACGGTGTCTTTTATCTTGATGCCTAAAGTTAGCGGATTAATTGTTTCCTCGGTTTTGCTATTACGTAATTCAAAATGCAAATGCGGACCAGCAGAGCCACCAGTATTGCCAGAATAGGCGATAATGTCTCCTTTTTTAACTCTGATTTCAATTGGCGTAAGTACAACATCAATCGGAAAACTTTGCTTTTCGTACTGTAAGGATTTCACTCTAGTTGCAGTGTTAGGTTCAAACCTTTGTAAATGAGCGTAAACACTGGTTACTCCGTTTGGATGATTGATGTAAAGTGCATTGCCAAAACCACCAATCTGAACCCTTAATCTGGATACATAGCCATCTGCAACAGCATAAACAGGTAAACCCTCTCGTTGGTTAGTTTTGATGTCTAAACCAGAGTGAAAATGATTGCTTCTAATTTCTCCAAAATTACCTGCTAAGTAAAGTGGGATGCCTAAAGGACTTCTGAAATAATCCGAAGATATTGCCGGCAACGTGTTTTGAGCGTTTGTGTTAATTGAAAATACAACGGCAGCCAGAAATATAAAAGAGCGAAAGTTTTGCGTTTTTATCATGAAAAATAGACTTATTTAATATCGAAATTTAAGAGTTGTTGCCCTTGTAAATAACCTTTTAACTTATCGCCGATATTCACTTTACCCACGCCGGACGGGGTTCCTGTGAAAATTAGGTCACCTTTTTTTAAAGTGAAATACTGCGAAGCATAACTGATGATTTGAGCAAAACTATGCAACATTTGTGAGGTGTTTCCTTTTTGTTTAAGCTCATCATTTACGGTTAAACTAAAATCGAGGTTGTTTAAATCTTCAAATATGGTTTTCACGATAAACTCGCTTATGGGGGCAGAGTTATCAAACGCTTTTGCAATTTCCCAAGGCAATCCTTTTGCTTTCTGTTGTGCTTGTAAATCCCGAGCGGTAAAGTCTACACCTAGACCAATTTCTTCAAAATATTTATTCACAAATTTTTCAGCAATAAACTTACCTTCCTTACAAACCTTTAAAACCACTTCAATTTCGTAATGAACATCGTTAGAAAATTTAGGATGGTAAAATGGTTTATTGTTTTTTAAAACAGCGGTATCTGGTTTTAAAAACAGTACAGGGTTTTCTGGGATTTCGTTGTTTAACTCTTTGGCGTGGTCAGCATAGTTTCTGCCGATAGCGATGATCTTCATGTTTTGTTATTTGCTACAAAAATAGAAAAGCCCCGATGATTGTTTTCATCAGGGCTTTTAAAAATTATTATTTTTCTTATAGTACAGAAATACGTTTTACAATAGAATCTGATCCAGAAATTATTCTCACAAAGTAAAATCCGGTATTCAACTTACTATCAATCATAAATTTATTGGTTTGAACGCCAGCAGCTAATCGCTGATTAAACAAAGTAGAAACCTCATTACCCAAAACGTCTAAGATTTTTATAGTTACCATTCCTTCTTTTTTTAAGACGTATGATAAATTCAACTGATCGGCAACTGGGTTAGGGTAAACTTTAACATTATCAATCGGTTTCTGTAAATCTAAAGCCACAGAAGAAACACTCTTTGCTGGAGCGTACTTTTTGGTTGAAACCGTTCCGTCAGAATTTATACCTGTCTTTAACGCAGTCATCTTAAACAGAAATGCATCAAAATCAGTTTTAAATTGATTGCTAAATACCGGTCTGTTTGGGCGATTATCAGTAAGTTTTAAAGTTGAAGTTGTTAAGGTTGAGTCTGCATCAGAAACATTGTTTTTTGCAACAGCCGAGTTAATAGTTGCAAATAATGCAATTACCAGGCCTATTAAAAACGTGTTTTTGATGTAATTTGGTCTCATTTTTTATCGTTACACAAAAGTATAAAATAAATTTTTAATAATTCATACTAATTTTGATTATTTAAAGTTGTTAACAAACTTTAACATCTACTTTAATATTCAATTTTTACGCCATAAAATTTAAAAAGTTACGATTGAATTTTTTTGCCTTAATTTGCGCAATTCAATATCTGTTATTTTGTCTAAGCATAGCAATTTAAATAAATTATCTGCCGCAGGGGTTCTCATTAGCCTAGGGATAATTTACGGAGACATTGGCACTTCTCCACTTTACGTTTTCAAAGCAATTATTGGCGATAACATCATTACTAAAGATCTTATTTTAGGAGGGCTGAGTTGTGTTTTTTGGACGCTAACTTTGCAGACCACCATTAAGTACGTATTAATTACGTTAAAAGCAGACAACAAAGGAGAAGGTGGCATATTCTCCCTTTACTCTTTGGTTAAAAGGCGGGCTAAATGGTTAATCATCCCTGCTATAATTGGAGGTTGTGCTTTACTTGCCGATGGAATTATTACACCACCTATTACGATCTCTGCTGCAATTGAAGGACTCGAGATTTTCTTGCCAAATTTGCAGACCATTCCTATAGTAATCGCTATTATCACACTTCTGTTTATTATTCAGCAGTTCGGTACTTCTTTGGTTGGCAAAGCCTTTGGCCCAATTATGTTTGTTTGGTTTACCATGATGGGCGTTTTGGGCGTGAGTTATATTATCCATTTCCCCGAAATACTGAAGGCATTAAACCCTTATTATGCCGTCCATTTATTGATCAGCAATCCTAGCGCTTTAGCTATTTTAGGAGCTGTTTTTTTATGCACAACGGGTGCAGAAGCTTTATACTCTGATTTGGGGCATTGTGGAAGGCAAAACATACGAATCAGTTGGATTTACGTGAAGAGCTGTTTATTGCTGAATTATTTTGGTCAAGGTGTATATCTGTGGAACATTCAAAATCAGCTTTTAGATGGCAGAAATCCGTTTTTTACGATGATGCCAGAATGGTTCCTAGTATTCGGAATTTCCATAGCAACAGCGGCCGCAATTATTGCCAGTCAGGCGTTAATTTCTGGCTCATTTACATTAATTTCTGAAGCGGTTAGGTTGAATATTTGGCCTAAGGTTAAAATTAATTATCCTTCTGATGCAAAAGGGCAACTTTATGTTCCAAGCATGAATTGGTTGCTTTGGGTTGGTTGTGTTATCGTTGTGCTTTACTTTCAGCGGTCAGAAGAAATGGAAGCGGCCTACGGGCTTTCTATTACCATTGCTATGTTGATGACCACGATTTTAGTATCTGTCTATCTAAAAAAGAAAAAATACCCCAACTATTTGATTGTGTTGTTTTTATTGGTTTACGGTCTTTTAGAAAGTGTTTTCTTGGTGGGCAACTTGGCTAAGTTTTTACATGGTGGCTGGTTTACTGTTTTGATTGGTGCGGTACTTTTCAGCGTAATGTGGGCTTGGTATTCTGCCAGAAAAATAAAAAACAGGTTTATCAAATTTGTGGAAATTGAGCAGTATTTTGAGGTAATAAAAGAACTTAGCGAGGATGAGTCGGTGCCAAAATTTGCATCGCAACTGGTTTATTTAACAAGCGCTAATTTTTCGTCAGAAATTGAATCAAAAATTATCTACTCCATCCTTCAAAAAAAGCCAAAAAGAGCCGATGTTTATTGGTTAGTGCATGTTGACGTAGTGGACGAGCCTTACGAAAGTTATTACAAAGTTGAGCACCTTATTTCTGGCAAGCTAATCAGAATTGATTTCAAGCTGGGCTTTAGAATCGAGCAAAAGATTAGCGTTTTGTTCAGAAAAGTGGTGGAAGATTTAGTAAAAAACAACGAGGTTGATATTACTAGCAGGTACGAGT
>JBBSTQ010000316.1:0-4454 GCA_038235745.1 Sphingobacteriales bacterium | reverse complement strand
CGGGATAAAATGTAACATACTGTCTTTTCCGAAGCCGGCGGCAGCACTGGTTTTGTAAAGCTTTTGTACTTGTTTATAGGGTTGTTCTTTCTGCTGTTTACTATAATCAACCAAGGCATCAAACTTACCCAAGCTATCCAACGCCAAAATTTTGTTTTTTACTAATAAAGAGTTTTTGCTGTCTGTTGTAGCGTCCACCAAAACCTTACATTTTATTTTTTCCAGTTTTCCATCAATAACCACTTTTAGCTCCCAGCCTTTATTTTTTTGCTCGATCTCGTCAATCGAATTACCTTTTAAGAACTGTAAGTTTTTTGTGCCTTTGATAAGGTCTTCCAAAACCATTTGCGGACTAACGTTGGAAGTGTCGTTGCCTTTGCTGTAAGCATCCTTCCACTTTTTCCAAATACCGTGGTCAAAACTCGGAATGTCCATGTCGGGCACTACTGTACCAATTAAGACGCCACTTGGTTCTATTAAAAGTGCTTTTACCCCACTGTTTGCAGCTTGTATAGCTGCAGCAACGCCAGCAGCACTTCCGCCAATAACTATAACATCTGGTTTGTACTGTGCAAAACTCGCAAAACTTGTCAAGACAAGAAAAAGGGTAGTGATGTGCTTATTCATATCTCTAAAATAACGATATAAAAGGTAGTTTAAGTTTATAGAGACCAAAATTTATATTTCTTAATGAGGAAATGCAATAGATGCTTAGCTTGCGGCAAAAAATTAAACTTGATTAAAAAGCGAGTGACCGCCTTTTCCTATTGTAAACATGATGACAAACGTTTTAAACCCACCTTCAGATTTAAAAGCACTATTCATAAAATTATTACAAGACCTAAAACCAAGTGATTGGCAAAAACCGACTGAATTCAATAAGCTTGAAGTCAGCATCCTAATAAAAGAGCTCTTAAATTTACATAGCGTGAAAAGTGAAGTGTTTAATACCGAGGTTTTAAACCCCAATATCAGCAAACAACCGATTGATAGTTTTCTATTGAAGGAAATAGAATGCTTTAAATCTGAGCTACATACGTTGCCAATAGTGGAGGATATTCAAGTAAATATGACGCAAAATTACACTAGATGTTGGTTGTTGCAACAATACATTCGGCAGGTAATCAACAATCACGCACTGCTTGAACAAAAATTTTATTCGCCGTTCTTAAATTATACAATGGCCTCTTTGCCTAGTCATTACTCAAATTCTCAAGCAAAGGTAGGAGAGAAAATCAAGATAGAAATTGTGGGCGATGCTGGAGGCGTGTGGATAATAGAACGAACACCCTTAGATTGGAAATTTGCAAATGCAGAGGAACAAGTATTTACCGCTACCGTTTATCTCGATCAACAGATCGCCTGGTTGTTATTTTCCAATGCATTACATGTTAGCGAAATAGGACAATATTATCAAATTATAGGAGATAAAAACTTAGGAAGTCATTTTTTAGGATTAAGAGTCTGAGTAAGGGTGGTAGCGATAAAACTCTAGAATTGTTTAACTTTTCAAAAACTGTATTTATTGACGCTTAACGGCGGTTTTTTTATCCGAAAGGCATATTCCAAAGTTTTCGGTTATTATATTAACGGGTAATAATCGCAGCATCTTAAAGAAAATTTGTAGCTCCAAGTCGGTTACTTAGTACGTCACGGCGACTTGCATTTAAGCAGCGATTCATAATTTAAAATAACAACAATGCGTTTGGCAAGGTATTGGTATTGACCTGGGTCTAACAATTAAAATTTATTATCATGGAAAGCAAAACAAGATCAAAAATAGCATTAGGCGTAATTCTAGGAGTTGCAGCAGGTGCGGCAGTTTATTACTTTATGACTAACGAAGACGGAAAGCAACAGTTGAGTGATGTGATCGATGCAGTAAAGGAATTTAGCGACAAAGCAAAAACAACAGCTGTCGAGCAATCAGGTAAATTAGCAGATAAAGCTTCAACTTATGCGTCAAAAGCGTCAGATCTAGCTAGCCAATATGCTTCGAAAGCATCAGATTTAGCCTCACAATATGGCGAAAACGCATCAGATGCAACGTCAAGATTAGCAGGAGAAGCGCAAAAGAATTTAGAAAGAGTTGGATAATACCAGCTTTTAATTTGAACCAATTAAGTTCAAAACAATAACGGAACTATGCGGGTAGCCTAAAGTGCTACCCGGTTTTGTTTCTACCAACCTTCCAATATACAAGTCTAAAATGCCTTGTAAAACTTTTCTTCTATTTTCTCGGTAATCATCTGTCGCTGTAAAACGGTAAACAAACAACTTCCCGTTTTTATCAACAATTGCAGAAATGGTGTGTGCAAAGTCTTTATATGCTGGCTTAATTTTAACAGTATATTCTGGGTATAAATAATCATAAGAAGCACTTCTGTTTTGTAGTTCATCTACGGTAGAAACTTTCTCAATATTTATGATTTTGCTATTCGATGTAAATGAAACTGGGTTACGGGCGGCAAAGAAAAGACTGCTATCCTTTACAGAAGCATTTATTGA
Organism: Sphingobacteriales bacterium; assembly: GCA_038235745.1. Taxonomy (GTDB): domain Bacteria; phylum Bacteroidota; class Bacteroidia; order Sphingobacteriales; family Sphingobacteriaceae; genus Pseudopedobacter. The sequence goes on along the minus strand of JBBSTQ010000316.1, from coordinate 1,946 downwards.
ATCGGCTCTCAATTTCACAAAAATGGAATCTTGCTTTCGTGGCTGCCTTAGCTCATTCACGGTTGTGTTTATCCTCTTCAAGTACCCCTCCGAATAAAAGGTCATATAAACTTCCGATCGTACGTCTTTTGCAATCTGCTTAGCATTAACTTCCAATCGCTGTAAAAGTAAACTGTCCTTGCTAACACTTTTCACTCTAAACCACTCTCGGGCAAAATTGTAAACCCCACCGTGACTAAAAATCAGATCAAAGTCCAACATTTTATCCAGTGTAGGACTATAAGCTTGCACAGTGGTATCAGACAAAAAACATATTGCCCATTCGGGCGTTTGCTGAAAGCCAAGCTCATTAAAAGCCAAGCCATTGGCAAAAGTCCGCCTAACCTCGTAAAATTTTATTCCTTTAACAGGCTCAAATTTGAATTCCCGCTGTTTAGGATTGTTTTTCGGTGAAGACCGATTACAGGCCGTAGCTAAAAAAAGCAGAAATGAAATGAAAAGCAGGTAGCGCATAGTAAATTTAATGCGAAAATAGTATAAAAGTTGCCCGTCTTTTTATTTCGAGCAAAAAAATCAATAATTATTTTCAGCCTGAAATGAGGTTTATCCTTACCTTTAAAGCCAATGCAAGGATTAGTTATAAAATCTACAGGAAGCTGGTACACCGTTGAAGACAAAACAGGGAAAAAGTACGAGTGTAGAATAAAAGGTAAATTAAGAATGAAGGGCTTGGTAAGCACCAATCCCTTAGCTGTGGGCGATATTGTGGATTTTGAGCTAGAGCCAGATTTGGAAACAGCAGTAATTTCTAAAGTGCATGATCGCAAGAACTATATTATTCGCAAGTCCATAAACCTTTCAAAGCAAGTCCAAATTATAGCAGCCAATTTAGATTTGGCCGGTTTGGTGGTAACACTAGCTTCGCCACGTACTTCTCTAGGATTTATAGATCGTTTTTTAGTAACCGCTGAAGCTTATGGCGTCCCTGCAGTTCTTATTTTTAACAAACTAGATTTATTTAGCAAAGAAGGATTAGAGATTCTTGAAAACTACATTGATCTATACGAGGGTATTGGCTATAAGTGCTATTCTGTATCTGCAACAAAAGGTTTAAATGTCGAGGAGTTGCAAATCGCTTTGAAAGATAAGATCTCCCTGTTTTCAGGGCACTCTGGAGTAGGTAAGTCAAGTCTAATAAATCGATTGATTCCTGGCAAAGAACTTAAAGTTGGTAAAATATCAGATTGGAGCGATATGGGAAAGCACACCACAACGTTTGCAGAACTTTTTGATTTACCTTTTGGCGGAAAACTAATTGATACACCCGGAATCAGAGAGCTAGGAATCGCTGATATTGAAAAACACGAACTGGGGCATTTTTTTCCGGAGATGCGAGCGCTAATGAATGATTGCAAGTTTAATAATTGCGTCCATATCAACGAACCCGGCTGCGCAATCTTAAAAGCGCTGGAAGAAGGTGATCTAGAACCAACTCGTTACGATAGTTATCAGAGCATATACTTCGGCAACAACACAAGGCACTAATTTATATTCAATATATTCAAGGATAGTTCAATAGCCACTTCTCTTTATCTAAGATCATTTTAGCTATAAACTCATTTGCGCTATTTAATGGTTTGACTTCCAGAAAAACAGCGTTCCGTCACTGTTGGCGGCCGGCAGTCGCGCTGTATATTCATACTGCACCCCAATTCACAGTCCAAAACGCGGCATTAACCACGCCCAGCACTCCAACCCACTGCTATGGCCGGTATCCATTCCCATCCCGTTTAGCAACTTAAGTCCACCGGTAATTCACACAGAATCTTTCCTCCTCAAGGAATAGAGTATTTCCCAACGACTATTCCGGCACAGCCTTCCTCAATCAATTCCAGACAGAGAATTCGGTCAAGCACTTTTATATATATGAGGTCTTAAAGAAATAT
>JBBSTQ010000315.1:0-4469 GCA_038235745.1 Sphingobacteriales bacterium | reverse complement strand
TACTACAGATAATATTCCTAAACCAGGAATATACAAGGGCTTGCCTGTGGTGTTCACAAAAATCCACTCACTTAAATTGAGTGTATTGTCAACTGTAGAGAAGGCCCAAAACAGCAAGAAAAAAGCAGCGCCCACAGGCAAAACCACTAACAATCCCTTGATAAAATAATTAAACAATGCTCTAAAAATCCGTCTCATAATATTTTATTATTCGTAAAAATAAACTCGTTTCACTCTTTGCGAAATATTGGTAATCACTTCATAAGGAATGGTGTTAAGCTGTTTTGCAACATCGTAAACGTTCCAATCTTCGCCAAAAACCTCCACATCGTCGCCTTCACTTGCATCTACGTCCGTAATATCCAACATGGTCATATCCATACAAATGTTGCCAATTGTTGGCACTAATTTATTGTTCAGCAACATAGTTCCTTTCCCATTACCCAACGCCCGCGGGTAACCATCTGCATAGCCAATTTTTACCGTTGCTATTTTCCCCTTATGTTGCATTACGCCGCTTCGCCCGTAACCAACGGTTTCGCCTTTTTCCAAATGCTTAATTTGCGAAATCGTTGTTTTTAAACTCAATACAGTAGTTAACATCGGTTTTTCGTCCTCCACACTTTCAATTCCGTACAGTCCTATTCCTAGTCTTACCATATCAAATTGTGCGTCTGGCCATTTTGTGATTCCAGAAGTATTGGAGATATGTCTTAAAAAAGGATAAGAAAGTTGTTGCGCTAATTCTTCTGTAATTTTTGTGAAATCGGCTATCTGTTGCAAAGTAAATTCCCTATGATCGTCATTATCACTACCTACCAAATGCGAAAAAACCGACTTTACCTTTAATACTTTTTGATGTGTTAAGACTTTTAAGAGTGTAGAAACATTTGAATCATCAAACCCTAAACGGCGCATCCCTGTATCTAACTTTATATGAACAGGGTAATCCTCTGCCTGTTTATCGGCTAAAAAATCGACGAAGGATTCTAAAACTCTTGGAGAGTACAACTCAGGCTCTAAGTTGTAATCATATATCGCATCAAAAGAGGAAACTTCAGGACTTAAAACCATGATGGGGATAGTTATTCCCGCTTGCCTTAATGCAACACCTTCATCCGTGTAAGCTACCGCCAAATAATCAACGCTATGGTGCTGTAACAAACTGCCGACTTCATCACTCCCGCTTCCGTAAGCGAAGGCTTTAACCATTGCCATCAGTTTTACACCAGGTTTCAGCTTGGCTTTGTAATGCTTTAAATTTCTTACAATTGCGTTCAAATTAATCTCTAAAACCGTATCATGCACCTTTTGGGTAAGCATTTTACTAATTTTTTGAAACTCGAAATCACGAGAGCCTTTTAATAAGATGGTTTCATTTTTAAACTTGCTACTGTTATATTGTTGTATGAAATCTTCGGTACTTTTGTAAAATAGACTACCTTCCAGAAATAAATCTTTATTTTCATTAAGCTCTGGGCCGATGCCTATAAACTGGTCTATTCCTTTGTTTTGCAGTAAGTTTACTACATCTTGGTACAGTTCTTTATCGGTTCTCCCAGATTGATGGATGTCTGAAAGAATAAGTGTCTTTTTAGGATGTTGGTTTTGTTGATTCAAAAAATCAATCGCGATATCCAGCGAAAATAAGTCTGAATTGTACGAATCATCAATTACCGCACATTGGTTAATGCCGGTTTTCAACTCCAAACGCATTTTTACCGGGAGCAACTTTTCCATTCTGTTGGCAATAACAGCTTGGTCAATCCCTAAACTCAACATAGTTGCCCAACAAATCACAGCGTTTTCTACTGACACCTGATTGGTAAATGGTATTGAAATATAAACCTTCTGATTTTTATACAAAGATGAAATCAAACTTCCATCTGTTTGATCCTCAATTTTCTCAACTTTCAAATCAGCAGTTTGCCCAACGCTCCAAGTAAATATTTTTTTATCTGCCGAGATGCTATTTAAATATTGGCTATTGGTAATTATTATATCTGCGTTTTTGAACAACAGCAGTTTTTCCTGCAGTTTTTGTTCTCGGCTATCAAAGCCTTCATCATGAGCGGAAGCAATATTGGTTAATATGCCAATAGTTGGTCGAATTACCTTTTCAAGACTTTCCATCTCTCCTGCTGTTGAAATCCCGGCTTCAAAAATGCTTAAGTTGTAATCATCTGTCATTTGCCAAACTGATAGTGGCACTCCCATTTGCGAGTTGAAACTTTTCGGGCTTCTTACAATGTCGTAATCCGGCGCTAACAACTGGTAAAGCCATTCTTTTACAATCGTTTTCCCGTTGCTTCCTGTAATTCCAATAACAGGATAGCTAAACCTATTCCTATGTAAGGCCACAATTTGTTGCATCGCTTGAACACTGTCATCGACCCAAATAAAATTCGCCTCGGGATAGGTCTCAGCTCTAAAGCCTAAATCGGTTAAAATGAAAGTACTTACCCCCTTTTTGTAAAGTGTTTCAATGTATTGATGCGCATCTCTTGTCCCTTTTAAAACAAAGAAAGCAGAATTTGCTGCATCCGTAATTTTTCTGCTATCAGTAAGAATATGTTTGATGATCTGTAACGGACTGTTAAGCAAAGACTTAGTAGATACGTTATCAGATAGTTCTTGAGCGGTAAAGGAAAACTGCGACATATTGCGCAAAGTTGACGAATATTCATGAATATCACTAATTTTATAGCGAATGCAAGACGAAAAACCTCCATTTATCGATTATCATACGGCCTTGGTAAAAGCCGAAGCGTATTGTGCGTACCAGGAAAGAAGTCAGTACGAGGTAAGGGGAAAACTAATTACACTAGGAATAAGAGGATTAGAGTTGGAAAACATACTTACAGATTTAATTGAAAGCAACTTTTTGAACGAGGAACGGTTTGCGTTGGCTTACTGCTTGGGAAAATTTAGAGCAAAAAGTTGGGGCCGACGAAAAATTGCACAAGGATTAAAATTTAAGCAGGTATCGGCACCCTTGATTAAAAAAGCTTTGGCAAGTTTAGATGATGATGAATATTTAGAAAAAGTTAAACAGGTTTTAGAAAAAAAAAGACCAACCATCAAAGAAAAAAAGGAATATCAAATCAATTATAAGCTTAGCCAGTACGCAATTAGCAGAGGTTTTGAACCCGATTTAGTTTTTTACTTATTGAAAACTAATGATTTATAAAAAACTTATCATTTTTTTTGAGCGTATTATTGCAAAGAATAATTTTCTGTCTATATTTGCAACCCGCAAGGGAAAGAATGTTCTTTAAAATAAGCGAAAGTAGCTCATCCCGATAGCTATCGGTAGGTAGAGCACAAAATATAAGCGAAAGTAGCTCATCCCGATAGCTATCGGGAGGTAGAGCACAAAATATAAGCGAAAGTAGCTCATCCCGATAGCTATCGGGAGGTAGAGCACAAAATATAAGCGAAAGTAGCTCAGTTGGTAGAGCACAACCTTGCCAAGGTTGGGGTCGCGAGTTCGAATCTCGTCTTTCGCTCTAGAAACTTTTAGAGTTTCTAATCAAGCTTTAATGCTTGCTCAGATGGTGGAACTGGTAGACACGCAGGACTTAAAATCCTGTTCCTGTTAAGGGAGTGCGGGTTCGATTCCCGCTCTGAGTACGAAAAACTTTTTACATGCCCGTAAGAAGTTTTTTTGGTTTTTGGTAAAACCAAGCAAATCAGCTCATCCCGCTAGCTATCCTGTCGTGTCGACATATTTCTGTGTAATTCCCATCCATTTAGAGTAGTACATCCGCAAGGTCTGTAAAATCTAGTCTTTGGATATCAATAAAGTTAAAACATTATTTGCGTCCACACGATAGTGTAGTTATCGGGACGCCCAAAATTATAAAACCCTTTAACATTGTGGATTATTGTATCACTCTTACTAGCCACTACTGTTTCTAATTAGGCTAAACAGTGGATAAGCTCAATGACTAATAAAGGCAAGGTCAAACAATCTCCCTCCCTACACCCAAAAACAAACCTTACAATTATCAGGTTAAACTTGTTATATAAAACAGGGTTCAGAAAAAACAAAATCTTACCTTTGTGCGCAATAAATGAAAGAATTAGCCTACTTAAATAAGTTTTTCCTCAAATATAAATGGCAACTTTTGCCAGGAGTGGCGTTTGTCATCATATCCAACTTTTTCGCAGTGTTGCCGGCTCAAATCATCCGGATAGCTTTCGATTTAGTTAACGAGAACATTGCACTTTACCGCCTTTTTAACGGGTTTGATAAGCAAAATCTTATTTACGACATTTTCGCAAATAGTCTGCTGTTTTTTGGAGGGTTGGTTATTGTATTGGCGCTGATTAGAGGTTTGTTTCTGTTTTTTATGAGGCAGACCATTATCCTTACTTCCCGACATATCGAGTTTGATTTAAAGAACGAAATTTATCAGCATTACCAAGAACTTTCTTTGGCATTTTACAGAAGAAACAACACTGGC
>JBBSTQ010000314.1:0-4472 GCA_038235745.1 Sphingobacteriales bacterium | reverse complement strand
GAAAATCGGTAGCGGATTTTAGGTCAACATCTGTCCGAACAATTTTTTCGGATTCAAATCAAATGCTAAACAATTTGCTTTATCAGAAAATCGTAAATTCACAAGAAACTGAAAGCTTCACTAGCAACATCAACAACAATTCTGACGGTATACAATCTATATCGTTTCAAATCACGACCTTAACAGACTTTAAAATAATAAAGGGCACTGTTACAAAGTGCAATAAAGAAAATAGGGCATTAGACGGCAATGAGCGACTGAAAACGATAATCAACAACACAGCTGATTGTTTTTTTATTTTGGATGATGGGTTAAACATCATTTTTCAAAATAAAGCGGCCTTCAGAAAATTTACACATCCCCAGTTCAATAAACAAACAAATACATTTTTCGCAAGCTTTCCAGAAGAAACCAATCTTAAATTTTACGACCACTTCGCCAACTCTCTTCGTTCAAAAAACTATTTGAAATTTGTTGAATTTTCAGCAATTCTCAACTGTTGGTTTAGCATTGATGTTTTTCCAACCGGTGATGAATTAAATGTTTTAGTCAATGATATTTCTGATAGGATTATTGATCATAAAATTAACGAATTGGAGCTAAAAACTTTTGAGATGAACATCTTAAAGGACAAGCCTGTGGATAAAATTCTTAATTTTTTATTGGAGGGTTTTGAAAATCTGTACCCTCAAATGAAAACGTCAATTTTAAAAGTTGAGGACAGTAAGGTTTGGTCTGTAGCGAGTCCCAGCTTACCAACCAAATACTGTCAAGATATTAATGGCGCATCCATTGGTCCGCAGGTTGGTTCTTGCGGAAGCGCCGCATATCTGAAAAAGACAATTATCACATTTGATATAGAAACAGACCTGAATTGGACGGATTATAAAAATTTTATCACTCCTTACGGATATAAGTCCTGTTGGTCGTTCCCTATTTTAAGCAGTAAGAGCTTAGAAGTGATGGCGACTTTCGCAATTTACACCAAAGAAAATCGCATTCCTTCAGAAAGCGAATCAAAAAGTATTGCAAGGCTATCTAATATTATTAAGATCATTTTTGAAGACTTAAGGCATGATGACTTTGCATTATTGATGAACAATAGATACAAAATGGTTACTAAAGCAACCAACGATGCTATTTATGATTGGGATTTAAAGACCGGGGAAGTTTATTGGAGCGAAAATTTATACACTATTTTTGGTTTTACGCCACAGGAAGCGCATCAGTCAAAAAATTGGTGGATTAACCACGTACACCGAGATGACAGGGCAGAAACTATTGGCTTGTTAAAAGAGTGTTTGCGCAATAAGAAGTCGGGCTGGGTAGCAGAATATAGATTGGAATGCAAAGATGATGGTTTTAAATATGTTTACAACCGTGGCTATATTATTTACGATAGCCAAAACCAACCTGTTTCCGTTATTGGAGCGCTACAGGATGTAAGTGATTTAAAAGAGCGAGAAATTGAAATTTTGAACCAGAATAATAAGCTTAAAGAAATTGCACAAATAAGTTCACATGATTTACGCAGACCTGTTACCAGTATTTTAGGACTCACAAGTTTATTTAACCGAGAAAATTTAGCTGAAGAAAACAACGGCGTTGTAATTGATTATCTACGAAAAGCAACACAAGAGCTGGACGAAGTTATACATTCTATTGTAGCTAAAACTTTAGAAGCTGATGAAAGCATTTGCGACAAGCACATTAAAATAAAATAACTGGAACAATTATTTTAATGCGAAGCCTGAAAATTGAAAGCCAAAAGTGGAAAACTAAAGTTGGGCAAAGAAGGCAGAAAGCTACAGGAAAAAGCAAAAAATAAAATCTCAAGCTAAAACTTTACAAGGCGTTTAACACCTCGCAAAGTTTAAAAGACCACCAAGATGATTATTTGGTTACAATCTTGAATTAACTCAAACAAAGTTTGAGTTAAGCTATCCACTATTTAAATAGCTCTATTTTTTTCCCAACATTACCAGCTCATTTACCACAATTTCTGTAAAGTATTTTTTGACACCATCTTTGTCTGTGTAGTTTCTGGTCACCAACTTTCCTTCGATTGCAACTTCGCTTCCTTTGGTCAAATACTGTGAGGCCACATCTGCTTGCTTATCCCAAAGCACCAAGTTGTGCCATTGCGTTTCCTCTACTTTTTCGCCTTTATCATTCCTGTAGCTATCGCTGGTAGCCATACTCATTTTAGCTAATTTTTTGATTTTAGAAATTTCTTTTACTTCTGGTGCTGCACCTAAAAAACCGATTAATCTTACTGAATTTCTTAAATTACTCATGATCTTAAAATTTAAATTGTAAATACTTGTTAACGAACAGCTAACCACCATGGCTAACCGACAAAACAAAGGTGCGGCTATCGGCAAAAATTAGTCGGATGCTAAACACTTATATCCGTATATAGTCGGATAAACACGAATAATATTTTTATATTTATCGGAGAAACCTCTTTTTATCATTACGTTATGGAAAAACATTGTTTGGATTGCGAAAGCCCAATAAAAGGACGAGCCGACAAAAAATTTTGCGACGATCAATGCCGAAGCAATTACAACAACCGTTTAAAAGCGGATGATAGCAAGGAAGTAAAACGCATCAACAGCATCCTGTTCAAAAACAGAAAAATCCTGACCATGCTAAATCCCGAAGGCAAAACTAAACTGCCCAAAAACAAACTTGAAAAAGCGGGCTTTAATTTTTCATATTTTACCCATCAGTACCAAACCGCAAAAGGTGCAGTATATATTTTTTGTTATGATTATGGTTATTTAGCGCTGGAAAACGAATGGTTTTTGCTGGTCAAGAAACAGGAAGAATAAGATGTTAAAAATTAATACTTAAATCGGTTTATTTCAAAATCCTTGGATATCCCACATGCAGCCAGTAAATTTAGATTTTCAAACAACCTGCCTTCGGCAAATAAAATAGACTCTAATAAATGATCATAGAACCAAAAACTCGTGGATTTATCTGCATAACAGCACACCCAAAAGGTTGCCAACAAAGTGTATTAAATCAGATTAATTACATAAAATCAAAAGGAAAAATAGAGGGTGCAAAAAATGTATTGGTCATTGGCGCCTCAACAGGGTTTGGTTTAGCTTCAAGAATAACTAGTGCTTTTGGATCAAATGCATCAACCATAGGTGTGTTTTTTGAAAAACCTCCTGCAGAAGGGAGAACAGCTTCCGCCGGGTGGTACAACACAGCAGCTTTTGAGAAATTAGCGCACAAAGAAGGAATTTATGCAAAAAGTGTAAATGGCGATGCGTTTTCAAACGAAGTAAAAGAAAAAACGATAGCATTAATTAAACAAGGTTTAGGTCAAATTGACTTGGTTGTTTACAGTCTGGCTTCGCCCGTGAGGACCCACCCTGCAACCGGCGTCAAATATAAATCGACCCTAAAACCAATAGGCGAAACTTACACCAACAAAACAGTTGATTTTCATACAGGAGAGGTAAAAGAAATTAGCATCGAACCTTGTAACGAGGAAGAAATTGAACATACCGTAGCTGTTATGGGCGGCGAGGACTGGGAAATGTGGATTAACAAATTGAAAAAAGCCGACCTGCTTTCTAATGATTTTAAGACGATTGCTTATTCTTACATTGGCCCTAAATTGACCGAGGCGGTTTATAGAAAAGGAACGATTGGAAAAGCGAAAGACCATTTAGAAAAAACCGCATTTACCATAACCGATGCATTAAAAGACATCAACGGAAAAGCCTACGTTTCTGTTAATAAAGCCTTGGTAACACAGTCAAGTTCGGCAATTCCCGTAATTCCATTATATATTTCTTTGCTTTATAAAGTGATGAAAGAAAAGGGAGTGCAAGAAGGTTGTATCGAGCAAATCCAACGATTATACACAGAGCGGTTGTTTCTTGATAAAATCCCTACCGATGATAAGGGCAGAATAAGAATTGACGATTTGGAAATGCGCTCCGACGTTCAAGAGGAAGTTGCAAGGTTATGGGAACAAGCATCTACAGAAACTCTCCCAGCCATTGGCGATTTAGAAGGTTATAAAACTGAATTTTTCAATTTGTTCGGTTTCAATTATGATAGAATTGACTACAGTGCTGATGTTAAGGAAGTAGTTGAAATTGAGGGGTTGCAGTAAATAGCGCTATTTGTTTTAGATTTTTTGTGTGATTTGGGTTGCGTCTTTTTTGTTATTTTATTCATCATTAATAGCAAAAAAGACTGGCAAAAAAAAACACCCATAAATTCCACTTTATCGCATTAATAAATGTAGGGATCGTAAACGCCTTGAATTGATGAGCTATTAGTTTCTTCATTTAATGCCTGCATACGTGGCCTAAGCATTAACATCACAAGTTCTTAAACCCGCTTAAATATCGGGTCATAACGATGGGCGACGTTTAAATCGAATAAAGATGATGACAATTGATAATTATTTAGACAACCATTACATCCACCGAAGCAAT
>JBBSTQ010000313.1:0-4489 GCA_038235745.1 Sphingobacteriales bacterium | reverse complement strand
CTGACCGTTTTTGCTCAAGGTTATTGGACGCTTTTCTTCTCTACGCTTTTGGTTGGCATCGCAAATGGAACTGTTGAAGCTGCCTGTAATCCTTTGGTTGCCACGCTTTATCCAAACAACAAAACCACCAAATTAAACCATTTCCATTTATGGTTTCCAGGCGGAATATTTATAGGAACAATAATCGTGATGCTCTTCAATTACTTGGGGCTAAATTGGCAAATACAGGTAGCAGTCATGCTTATCCCAACTTTTGTTTACGGCTTTTTATTCTTCAACCTTAAATTCCCGGTTACAGAAAGGGTGGCATCAGGTGTTTCGGCAAGTACCATGTATAAATCGGTAACTTCTCCGCTGTTCATTTTTATGTTTGTTTGTATGTTTGGTACAGCGATAACAGAATTGTTCACTGGGCAATGGATTGATGTTCTGCTTAAAAACGTCACTGATAATGCAATATTGATTTTAACGCTTACCACAGGTGTGATGGTCATCGGTAGAGGATTCGCTGAACCAGTTGTTCATCGTTTATCGCCACAGGGCGTATTGCTGATTTCAGCAATTTTAGCTGCGCTGGGACTATACCTTTTGGCCACGTTAACCGGAAGCTCAATTTTTATCGGAGCTTTTGTATTCGGATTAGGCGTATGTTATTTTTGGCCAACCATGCTGGGGTTTGTCGCCGAAAACATTCCCAAATCGGGTGCTTTGGGATTAAACTTGATGGGCGGGGCAGGGATGTTTGCGGTATCCATCTACACCATTTTTATGGGAGGCTTTTACGATCGATTGGTAACGGCAAACATGCCAACAGTTGCGGCTATGCAAGGTAAATCAGCCGGAGAAATGGAGAACTTACTCAACTTGGCTAAAAACGCCGCCGGACCAGAAGTTTTGAAAGTGACCATGGTAATCCCGATAATCTTAGTTGTGGCGTTTGCCGGTTTGGTTATTTATATGAGAGGGAAGAAGCAGGCAGTGCTAAACTCTGAATTAGTTTTGGATGAGAACTAAGCTTTTCATTCAACCTCATTGAGCAGAACAGGTCAATAAATGGTTTAATCGAATTATTAATTGACCTTTTTTAAACGGGGTTCAAATATTTTATTCGAGTAGTCTATCATTTCTTAATCATCGAAAAATTACTCTTGACGTTTACCAACTAATCTCTGAACAACATTCTCTAAATCACTAATGTTTTTTGCAGAATACGCCAGTTTGCTAAATTTTACAACGCCATTCTCGATTACTAAATTTGTTGGATATGCTTCGATATTAAAATCTAAAGCCAAATCCCTACCCGATGGAATTATTTTGTAATAAAAAGGACTTGTTTTCAGAAAATCGAAAATACTGTTTCATCATCCAAGCAAATTGCTAGAAACACCACTCGCTCGTTTTCTTTGTACTTTTTGTACAAGTTATTTAGCTCGGGCATTTCCTTTCTGCAAGGGGCACATCTTACAAACCAAAAATTTAAGACGACAATTTTATCTCGTAAAAACTGATCATCATAAACATCCCCGTCCAAATCTTTCATTTTAGAAAACTTGATGTTCTTTCCGATAAAGTTGGGGGAATCTTTTCCGTATATTTTCTGGTTTCCCTCTTTGGTCAGTTTCTCTTGCCTAATTAATAAATATTCATCATTACCGTCTTTTATTTTTAGCACTTTATACTCGCCTTTACTAATCATGGCAAACCATCTATCATAAGGATAAACCGCGCCTGTTGAATCTTTTACAGTGGATTTTTCTGTCAAAGGGATTCTACTCGTCTGCGCAAAACTTTTAAAACCAAGCATTGATAAAACGCCAACCAAACAAATAATCTATAGCTTTCTCATTATTTAATCAGCTTTAAATTTTGTGAATCACTGCCATCGTAAGAGACCTTTAAATAGCTCTTTTTGCTTTTTGGGGTATAGTGAATAGCAATGTCAGTAACCGTCATATTCATGTATTTAAAGCTCCGTTTATCCACACTTTTAACCGTAACAACTTTTTCATCCAAAACTTTTCCGCTTTCAAATATTTGAATTTTTGTTGGATTTACATCGTCCGCTGAAACAACCCTTACTTTAAAATCGAAATCATCTTTTCCATCGGTGTAAAACCCGCCTTTACACTCATTGGCGTCGTTGGTTGGTAAAAAGAATTGTACATGCGTAAAGTTTTTATAACCTCTTTACCATCGTTTTGTATATAGTTAAATATCGGCTGGTAATCGTTTTCTAAAGCTTTTGCGGACGCAAAGTCTTTTAGTGCCTTGGCTGTGTTACCTAACTTATAGTATGCAAAACCACGAATGTTAAAAGCTTCGGGAACTTGTGCCGTTCTATTATCAATATACTTTGATGTAAATTCAACAGAATTCGCGTAATCTCCTTTCCAGATGTGAAGTTTTGCCAAGGCCAGTAAAGCGTATCTTGAAATTAAAAAAATTGATTGGTAGAATAGTAGGAAGTTTTGAAATTCAACAAACAGCTAAATTTCAAAACCCTTACAAACAAAGAAAGTGAAAAAACGTCGCTTCCCTTGTTTTATAACGTCATCGCGTCAGCTTCCTGATCCGATATTTTCAACATGTTTAGTTTTACACCAGCATCTGCGAAAGCTTTTTTAGCATGCTCATGGTCAACTTTAATAAATCCAAAAGTGTCGTAATGCATTGCAATTACGTTTTTGCATTTAATAAAATCTGTGGCAATAATAGCATCAGCAACACCCATCGTAAAATTATCGCCGATAGGTAAAAAAGCGTAATCTAATTTGTACTGTTCGCCGGTTAGCTTCATTTCCATTGTTAAAGCGGTGTCGCCAGCGTAGTAAAGGGTTTTACCTGCAATTTCAATGATAAAACCAGCAGCCGTTCCGCCGTAAGTTCCATCAGGTAAAACATTAGAATGCATTGCATAAACCATTTTCACTTTTCCAAAGTCGAAAGTCCAGTTTCCGCCCAAATTCATGGGATGGCCATTATCCACACCTTGGACTTTTAACCAATTGATTATTTCAAAAAAACCGATTACCTTGGCATCGGTGCGCTTGGCTATGGAAACCAAATCAGCGATATGATCTTCGTGGCCATGGCTCACTAAAATATAATCGCATTCAATTTTTTCTACATCGATCTCCGTCGCCAATTCATTAGGAGTGATGAACGGATCAAATAAAATTTTTGTGCCATCAACATCTAACAGAAAGCAGGATTGTCCGAAATAATTTAATTTCATCATCTCTATTTTTTACCGAAAAGATTTGCTAACCCGTCCATTCCACCTAACATTTGGCTAGTCATTGCCGACATCTCTGACGCCGAAACTTTTTCTGCCTGTGCTAATACTTTATTAAGTGCTACAATTAGTACATCTTCTAAACCTTCAGCGCCATTTTCTTTCAAGAAATTTTCATCAATGCTGATGCTCTTGATTGTTTTGTTAGCGGTTGCGGTAACTTTAATTGCCCCGCCTTCAGCTTCTTCGCTTAAGATAACGGTGTCTAATCTCTTTTTTACTTCTTCAGCTTTTTGCTGTGCTTCAAATATTTTATCAAACATCTTTTAAAATTTTTAGTGTCTAGCAAAACTCGTTTACAATTGTTAACTGCTAAAATTGCCCGAAATTGCCTGTATAACAATGATTTCGGCTTATTGTTGTCAAAATCTGCACCAAAATAATTAAAATTGGCATACCTCTTGTTGACAGGCTTGTAAATTTAAACAATTATGAAAAAAACTACTTTCAAGGGAATAGTCGCAGTAGCTGCGGTAACCCTAATAACTTTTACAGGCGCTTTTGCACAAGACAAAGTTGATCGTCCGTTAAGATTGAGCGGTGCATTAGGTCTTGGAGTTCCAACTAAATCAGGTGGCTCAGATTTTGTGATTGCTCCAGATATTAGATTGCAAAAAGATTTAGCCGAAAGAACTTCTTTAACGTTAACAACCGGTTACTATGGATTTGTAGGCGGTCCAGAAGGTAATTTTGACAGCGACTTAATTCCATTAAAAGCTGGCGCAAAATTTTTCTTTGGCGATACCTTTTACGCACAACCTGAAATTGGTGTAGCATTTGGCTTAAGAGACGGTGCTGGAACACCATTTGTATATGCGCCAAGTATAGGGTATGCTAACAACAAATGGGATATTGCATTACGTTATGAAGGATTTGAATACGAATACGGCAGCAACGGAATGGTCGCTCTTCGTTTGGCTTATGCTTTCAAAAGACCAGGAAAATAATTCTTCATTTACCTATGAAGCCACAAAAGCCACTTAGTTTAGTGGCTTTTGTGGTTTAATAAACTTCCTGAAAATAATTGACAATGAGCGTTTTCATCAGCATCTCTTGCTCTAGCAAATTATAAGCGGGTATCGGCTTTATCCGGTTCCAATGTGGCCAACCATCTTGGTCAACGCCTTCTAACTCATAAAAACCGAGCTCAGAAAACAACCTACAGTTTGCAATGTGCATGAGTTCCTCTTTTTG
>JBBSTQ010000312.1:0-4494 GCA_038235745.1 Sphingobacteriales bacterium | reverse complement strand
TTCAAGATCAGTAACTTCTTCTACGTGTTTATCACTCGTCATCAACTTATTTAAAAGTGCCTCCAAATTCACTGTCATAAATGAAGAAGAATAATCGGAAAGACCATACGGCACAATCAGCTCTCCGTTGTTGATTATGGATCCGCAAGAATAAACTACATTTGGCACATAACCTTCGCGTTCGTCTTTATTGGCTATCAAAAGTGGCTCTCTTAACCTTCCAATCTCTTTACATGGGTCTTCCAAATCAAGCAAACTTACACCCAAACAATATCTACGCATTGCTCCAACGCCGTGGGTAACCACCAACCAACCGTGTTCGGTTTCAATTGGCGAACCACAGTTTCCTATCTGCACAAATTCCCAAGGATATTTCGGAGATTGAAGCTTAATAGGATCCGTCCAGATGTTAATTTTATCGGAATACATAATGTAATTGTTCCAGCCATCAATTCTAGACATCATTACAAACTTGCCGTTTATCTTACGCGGAAACAAGGCTAAATTCTTATTCTTTGCGCCAGACCCATACATCGGTCTCACTTTAAAAGCATAAAAATCAGTAGTTTCCATCAGTTTTGGCATAATGGTTTTACCGTCATAAGCCGTATAAGTGGCATAATATTTAGCGACTCCGTCGTCGCTTATAAACTTAACAAAACGAGCGTCTTCAATGCCTTTTCTTTCGTATTCTGTAATTGGGTATATGATACGGTCAGAAATATCGGTATCTAAAGAGAAAATAATTTCGTGATATGAATCCGCCAGCCATAATAATTTTTGCAGTTCAATACCGGCTTTATCAGAGTTATCTGCTGAAAGCTTTTCCACTACGTTTTTCAACTCGCTGTAATCAAACTTGTCGGGCAAATGCTCTTGAGCCAGTTTAACAGTTTTTTTAGAAATTCGGGCATCTTCGGCTTTTTCCAAAAAAAATGGCTTCTTATACACGTTGTTTTTAACAATCTCCGCTTCATCAACATATCGTCCAGCGGGTAATACTTCAATGTCGTTGTTCTTTTTCAACAAAGCCCTCCTAAACACAATAGACGAGATGTGCCCTTCGCCAACCGCCCTAAAACTAATAATTAACCTCCGCTCCCCTTCTATTAAATCCGACTGATCTGGATCATCAACAATAGATGGGTTAAAAAATGCAGCAGATTCAATAGAGTATTCGTGGGTAAAATATGCACCAATCAAAAGTTTCCGAAAGCGTGAAGTTTCTTTGATATTCTGCGCCTCGTCTGGTATTTCATTCATCACTTTATCCGCATGTTTTTCAAGTATGCGACTAATGTTACGGTGTCTTTTTGAAAACTCCTGTAGTATTGGGGCTATTAAATCATAAACTTCTTGCTCATCAAATTTACTGATATGCTCTAAAATCTCTTTTGCTCTTTCTTCTCCGTTATAAAAAAAACGGGCGATGACCCTTTTCGAATCGGGCATTACAGTAACATCTTTTCTGGAAATAGGAATTCTCATATATATTAATCTATTATGCTTTCTGCAATTTAGGATGTTTTATAAAAAGGTGCAACTAATTTCGTTACCAAATTGGTTTTTGACAGTTATTGTTGAAAACAACCTGAGCAAGCAAGTACTATTTTAAATACGATTCGTTTTTGGATTTGGATTTACGCCACGAGTAAAGCTTACCTTTTTACCACAGAGGTCACAAAGTTGTGTGGTTAAGGCAAAATTACGAAGCATTACACAAAGAGAGTCCAGCGAAAAGCTATATCCTGCTTTTTCTTTTTCTACAAAAAAGACATCTTGCCAACCATCACACAAATAGCAGACAGCGCTTTAATAAGCCCACAACCATTTTTTGATTTATTACTATGGTTGTAGCGAGCAGACTAACCGTCAAGCATTCCGTTTTTCTATATTGAAAAACTAATCGTTTACCTTCAAAAAACTTCCCAACCTATTGTTTTTCAATTTAATAATCTCTACTTTTGCAGTCCCGCAAAAAAGCGGAAATTAAAAATAATATCGTAAGAAATGAATCAATACGAAACCACTATCATTCTTACCCCGTTGTTGTCAGAAGAAATTGCTAAAGAGGTTGTTACAAAATTCTCTAAGATACTTACTGATAACGGAGCCGAAATTGTTATGGAAGACAATTGGGGTTTGAAAAAACTGGCGTACCTAATTGAAAAAAAATCAACTGGGTATTATCACTTGACCGAATACAAATGTTCAGGTGATGTTATTAGCAAATTAGAAATCGAGTTGAAGCGTGATGAGCGTGTAATGAGGTTTTTAACGATTGCTTTAAACAAGCATGCTGTTGCGTACAACGAGAAAAAACGTGGCGGTGCATTTAACAAGAAAAAAGACAAAGCGGAGGTAGCAAACTAATGGCACAAGACAAAATCCAATATGTGACTGCTCCCAAGGTGGAGGATAACAGAAAAAAATACTGCCGTTTTAAAAAGAACGGAATCAAGTATATTGATTACAAAGACGCTAACTTTTTGTTAAAGTTCATCAACGACCAAGGTAAAATTTTGCCTCGCAGATTAACCGGTACTTCTTTGAAATATCAACGTAAAGTAGCTCAGGCAGTAAAACGAGCTCGCCACATAGGTGTGTTGCCATTTGTAACTGACGGTTTAAAATAAGGGAGGCTAACATGGACATAATATTAAAACAAGATGTAAAGAAGCTGGGCGAAAAGGACGATATCGTTTCTGTAAAACCTGGTTTTGGCCGTAATTATTTAATCCCTCAGGGTCACGCTATTTTAGCGACTGAGTCGGCAAAGAAAGTTTTGGCTGAGAACATTAAACAAGCTCAGTTTAAACAAGAGAAAATTAAAAAAGATGCGGAAGCTATGGCAGCTAAGCTAGAAGGTGTTACACTTTCTATTGGTGCTAAAGCTGGCGAAAGCGGAAAGATATTTGGTGCAGTAAACACTATTCAAGTGGCAGATGCATTAAAGAAGTTAGGTTTTGAGGTTGACAGAAGAAGAATTACTTTTGAAACTGATGTGAAATTTGTTGGTGATTACATTGCTAACTTAAACTTACACAAAGAAGTTAAAGTACAAGTTCCTTTTAATGTTGTAGCTGAATAAGCTTATTTAAAAAAACATAATTTTAAAGATGCTTTCTGTTAATTCAGAAAGCATTTTTTTATTTTAGCCCTGTATGCCGAAACAAAGAGTCACAAATAAATCGTTCACCTTAAGAAATGCTTGGCAATGGTTTACTAAAATCATTCTGTATTTTATTGCATTCTCCGTTTTTTTGGTATTGATTTATAAGTTCATCAATCCGCCCACTACTTACTTAATGCTACAACGAGCATTTGAGAGAAAAGCCGACGATAAAAGCTGGAAATTTGACAAAGAATGGCGAAACTTTGAGGAGTTACCTCTGCACTTAAAAAAGGCAGCCTTGGCAGGAGAAGATGCCAACTTTTTAAACCATAGTGGTTTTGATTTTGAAGCGATGGAGAAAGCGTTCAAAAAGAACAAATCTGGCAAAAAACTTAGAGGTGGAAGCACAATTAGCCAACAGACGGCTAAAAATGTATTTCTATGGCCTGGTCGCTCTTATATCCGCAAAGGTTTTGAAGCTTACTTTACATTTTTGATTGAACTTTTTTGGAGCAAGAACAGAATTCTAGAGGTTTACTTGAATGTGATCGAAATGGGTGACGGGATTTATGGAGCGGAAAGCGCATCTCAAGCGTACTTCAAAAAATCGGCAAGTAATTTATCTAAAGGGCAAGCAGCGTTGATAGTTGCTGTATTGCCAAACCCACGTAAATGGTCGCCGGCGAAACCCACAGGTTATATTTACAGAAGACAATCTTTGATTCTTAGGAATATGAGGAATTTGGGTAAGGTTGAGTTTTAGAGGCTCTTTAACATCGTCATTGCGAAGCTTTTCTCAAGCCGTAGCAAATTCTAATCTACGTAGACTGAACCCTTACTTAAAAATTGCTCTCACGTTCAAAATTTCCCCGCTCATTGCCGCGGAAGGCTAGTTACTTTTTTCATTTTTATCTGTTTATTTTTTCAGGCATTCAAGAGTGCTTCGCAATTTTTTCCGCAAAAAAGTAACCAATCCCGATAGCTATCGGGACTCTCCGCTACGCTTTTTGCTACAACGGCAGTGGTTTTATTTCTTCATCACTTCCGCAAAAATCAAGGCGGAATTTATCGGTAATTAAAGTTTGTGCTTTTATCCTTTTGTGGCGCTCCTTCTTTTGATGCGTCATTGCGAGGCTTTTTTCAAGCCGTGGCAATCCCTAACCTACGGAAAATGAACCCTTTTCTAACGCAGAGGCGATAAACTTTTTGCTTGTACTAATGAAACTAACAGATTGTGCCAAAGTCACTCCTTCGGAGCCACAGCGCATTCACGCTTCAACCCACCGCTTCATGCTTCGCTACGAAGCAGCTCCTTTGGAGCAAAAACTATCAAAATATCAAAAAGCAAAAACCCTACTGTGCCAGCTATCCGCCACGGT
>JBBSTQ010000311.1:0-4519 GCA_038235745.1 Sphingobacteriales bacterium | reverse complement strand
CCTAAAATTTAAAAAAACTGTAAGCCAATAAAACCACTACACCTATTACCATGATAAAAATGTAAAGTCCAACGTTACCACTTTGTATCAAACGGAAACTTTTACTTGCTTCCACTGGTGCTTTTGCTAATCCGTTTACAATACCATCAATTCCTGCTTTGTCAACTACTTTATAAAAAAACACCGACATAGCATCTAAAGGTTTTGTAATGATGGCTGCGTAAAACTCATCAAAATAAAACTTGTTGTAAGATATTTTGGCTAAGGCCGATCTTTCCTCGCTCTCCGCAATTGGCACATGACCGTTTTTAATGTATTTGAAATAAGCTACACCGATTGCAATTAATACGCCCACTACAGAAACGGTCATCAACACGTATTCCGTGGAATGTGATATTGCTAACTCGCCTAAGCGTGAAGTTGAACCTTCAAACACTGGCGATAAATAATTTGCTAACCAATGTCCGCCTCCTAATACTTCTGGAACGTTTATAAAACCGCCAAACACTGAAAGCACAGCCAAAACAACCAATGGAATTGTCATTGAAAATGGAGATTCATGCAAATGACTTTTTTGATCTTCTGTTCCCCTGAAAGAACCCCAGAAAGTTAAGAACATCATCCTGAACATATAGAATGCCGTTAATAAAGCACCTAATACGCCAATAAACCAAAGTATTTTGTTATGCTCGTAAACGTGAGCTAAAATTTCATCCTTTGAAAAGAAACCGGAGAATGGAGGTAAGCCTGATATAGCTAACGTAGCCAGTAACATTGTGATAAACGTAATTGGTAACTTCTTCTTTAAACCACCCATGTTACGCATATCCTGCTCATTGCTCATGGCGTGTATTACAGAACCTGCACCCAAGAATAACAAAGCTTTAAAGAACGCGTGGGTAATTACGTGGAAGAAAGCGCCTGTATAAGCACCGACACCCAGGCCTAAAAACATGTAACCTAATTGCGATACAGTAGAATAAGCCAGCACTTTTTTAATATCTGTTTGCGTAATCGCGATGATGGCGGCAATAATTGCTGTCGCTAAACCTATTACCGCAATGATACTCATGGTAACTGGCGATAAGCTGAACAAAATATTTGAACGGGCAATCATGTAAATACCTGCTGTTACCATCGTAGCAGCGTGAATCAAAGCTGAAACAGGCGTTGGTCCAGCCATTGCATCTGGTAACCAAGTGAACAAAGGCAATTGTGCCGATTTACCCGTTGCACCGATAAACAGTAAAATCGTAATTAGGGTTAAAGTTGCATCGCCAGAAACCATGCCTTGGGCTTTTGGGAAAATCTCTGTAAAAGAACTGCTTCCGAATGTTGCAATGATGACAAAAACACCGATTAAGAAACCTAAATCCCCGATCCTGTTCATAATAAAGGCTTTCTTGGCTGCATCAGCGTAAGCGCCGTTTGTAAACCAAAAACCTATCAGTAAATAAGAACATAAGCCGACGCCTTCCCACCCGATGAACATGATTAAATAGTTGGCGCCTAAAACCAGCAGCAACATAAAAAACACAAACAGGTTTAGGTACGAGAAGAATTTACCGAAGCCAGCATCGTGGCTCATGTAACCGGTAGAATATATATGTATAAGTGATCCAATCCCTGTTATGATCAACAGCATCAAGATGCTCAATTGATCTATCTGAAAAGCAAAAGGAATGTTTATGCCTCCAACTTTAATCCAATCAAATAATGTGATTACAACTGGTTCTACAGAATTGAACTCAAAAAATATCCCTAAGCTAACCGCAAAAGAAGCGACAACTGCTATACTTGCAACAATCCCTAAGACAGCTTTTGGCAAAACATTTCTGCCCAAACCGCAAATCAGGAAACCTATAAAGGGGAATAACGGAATTAACCAAACTAAATCTATCATCTAAATTCTAAAAAATTACCACTTTAACCTGTTCAACACATTAATATCCACGGAATTTGTGTTTCGATAAACCATCACAATAATGGCCAAACCAAACGCAACTTCGGCCGCAGCCAATGCCATAATAAAAAACACGAATACCTGTCCAGACGCATCTCCGCTGTAGGCAGAAAATGCTGTCAAAAGCAGATTGACCGCATTTAACATTAATTCAATAGACATAAAAATGATGATGGCGTTTCTTCTGATTAACACTCCAATTACGCCGATAGTGAAAATAATTGCACTTAATAGTATGTAGTGATTAAGTGGAACTACTTGAATGGTTGCTGTGATATTATCCATTTTGAGTTCGTTTATCTTTTTTTGCTAATAATACTGCACCAACTAAAGCGGTAAATAAAAGAATTGATGACAGTTCAAACGGAAGCAGGAACTCGTTGAAGAGTACTTTTCCTAAATTTTCTACCAAACCAATGTCAGAGTTTGGCAATGCGCTTACCTCTGATGTTTGCAACATTTTTGTAGCACCTACCAACGTAACCAATAAAGTACCACCGGCAATTACGGCAATTACTTTTACAAGGTTAGATTTCATAGGTTCTGTTTCTTTGTTGAGGTTCATCAACATCAATACGAAAAGAAAAAGCACCATAATTGCCCCCATGTAAACGATAAAGTTTACCACCGCTAAAAACTGGGCATTCAATAAAATGTATTGAACCGTGAAGGTAAAAAAAGTAGCTATTAAAGCGAGTACGCTGTAAACCGGATTCTTAGTAAATATTACCAAGAGGGAGAACAGGATGGACAAGAATGCAACAAAGTAAAATAAACTCATCGATGTAAAATCTGCAATTGCCTTTTTTTGATGGGCAAAGGTAAAATTTTTGAACTAATTACGGGCGATAATCCCTAAAACTAAACTTTTGCGCCTTTTAGGATTTCTAATTCCTCTATAGGCATCTCTACTAACTTATCTTTCCCGTAAATAAAATCCTTGCGTAAATAATCTGCTGGCACAATTGGACCATCTAAGTAGATGGCTTCTTTTGGGCAAGCTTCTTCGCATAATCCACAGAAAATGCAACGCAACATATTGATTTCGTAAACGGCAGCATATTTTTCTTCGCGGTACAAATGCTCTTCGCCTTTTTCGCGTTCCGCAGAAATCATCGTAATTGCTTCTGCCGGGCAAGATAAAGCACATAAGCCACAAGCTGTACAGCGTTCTGCTCCATTTTCGTCTCTTTTGAGCGAGTGCATCCCTCTCCAGTTCTCAGAAAACTCTCGTTCCTCTTCTGGGTAGTGGGTGGTTTCCTTCTTTTTGAACATGTGCATAAAAGTAATGCCCATTCCTTTGAAAATGGCAGGCAAATAAATTCGCTCCCAAAAGTTCATCGGTTTTTGTTCTAATACTTTTTTTCTACCACTTAATGATTCCATATAGCCTCCCCTCAATCCCCTCCGAAGGAGGGGAAGAGTAATAAATATTCTATTTATAACTTATCCACAACAGTAATTACAATTGCTGTAATTACAATGTTGGCAATTGCCAACGGAATTAAAACTTTCCAACCTAAATCCATCAATTGGTCATAACGGAAACGCGGAACTGTCCAACGTACCCACATAAAGAAAAAGATGAATGCAATAATTTTGGCGAACATTACAGCCATACCAACTAGCGGACCCCAAGTTGGACCTAAAAGTTCATTGACAGTATCCATCCCAGGATAATTGTAACCACCGAAATATAAAACTGCCATCACTGCGGATGAAACGAACATGTTAATGTATTCTGCGAACATGTAAGCACCCATTTTAAAGCCTGAGTATTCAGTTTGGTAACCACCAATCAACTCGGTTTCACACTCTGGTAAATCGAAAGGCACACGGTTGGTTTCTGCGAAAGCACATACCAAGAAAATTAAGAACCCAAGCGGTTGTACCAAAATATTCCAATGCCAGCTATGTTGCTGTTCTGCAATTACTTTAAAACTTAAAGAACCCGTTACCAATAATAAAGCGATAATGGAAAGCCCCATCGCAATTTCATAACTGATATTTTGTGAAGCACCACGGATAGCACCCATTAAAGAGTACTTGTTGTTGGATGCCCAGCCTCCAATCATAATTCCGTAAACACCGAGAGAGACAACGCCGAAAATGTAAAGAACACCCACGTTAATGTCAGTCACTTGCAGAGGCACTGATCTGCCGAAAAGCTCAATGCTATCGCCAAAAGGAATAACGGCGCTTCCTAAAAAAGAAACAAATAATGCTAACGATGGCCCAGCAATAAATAACCACTTATTGGCTTCGTTGGGCATAATCTCTTCCTTGAAAAACATCTTACCACCATCTGCCAAGGGCTGTAATAAACCAAAAATACCGGCTCTGTTAGGGCCAACCCTATCTTGTAGCCAGGCAGCAACTTTACGTTCTAACCAAGTTGAGTAGGCGGCAATGGTTAAGGTTAATGTAAACAACACTAAAACTAAAACCGTTTTTTCTATTAAAAATGCTATGTCCATTAAAATTTGTTAGCTCTATCGAATTGTACTTTATTCGCTTCCATCAATTCCAGATTTTTCTTAACTACTTGTGCTGGCT
>JBBSTQ010000310.1:0-4524 GCA_038235745.1 Sphingobacteriales bacterium | reverse complement strand
TATGTTCGCAGTGATCCCCTCCATATCAATCGAATTTAACTCTAACTGATTGTCCAGTAATTTGAACAGTGAAATGTCCAAGGCTATTTTGTCTCCAGCTAGCAACGTGTCTTTCTGCTGACTTTCAAAGTAGAAACCTTTTAGGATCACTTTCTTAGGTAGGCCGATTTCTATCTTGTCAATTTTAACTGGCGTTTTAAATTTGCCTTCTAAAAAGGTTACTGCCTTGTTTTTTATGATATTTTGGATTGCTGGTACTTGTATTAAGATTACAATCAATAAAAAAAGCCCGACGATGGAACCCACTATCCAGGCTAATATTTTTAAACTAAGTTTTAGGTATTTATTCAAGGATATAAGCTTTGTGTTAATAAATCAAACGGTAAGCCAAGAACCTTTATTTAACCGTCTCAAAATCAATTTTTATATCGTCGATAAAAATGTTTCGTAATTCTGGATTATAGACGTAGACTTTTATTAGGTCGGACTGGCTGAAATCTCGAGGTAACTGGTAACGAAAGCTAACTTTTTGCCAGT
The DNA here is from genome assembly GCA_038235745.1 of Sphingobacteriales bacterium. GTDB lineage: Bacteria > Bacteroidota > Bacteroidia > Sphingobacteriales > Sphingobacteriaceae > Pseudopedobacter. The sequence continues at coordinate 3,987 of JBBSTQ010000310.1, read as the reverse complement.
TCTTACTTTGTGTAATCAGCTCACTTAAATCTCTACCAAACCAGTTATATTTGATGTTTTTGCCAGAGATTTCAATTACCAGTTTTATGTTTTCTACCTGTTGTTTTTGGAGATATTGAAAGCTGATATTTACTGTATTTTTTTTATTTAAATGTTGTGTAGGATAAGCAAAAGTTACACTATATGGTAAAGCCTGTGATGATTTTTGTCCTGCAAAATGCTCTTCGGCGGTAAGCATCTGCATTTGCCCCCATTTTTGGTTGCCTTCACAATCATTAAAAAAATCTGATTGTGTTAGAGAATTTTCATTTGGCGTTTGATATTGCGCAGGATAAATTATTTTCAAGATTTCGGCTACTTTTTCAGCGATAGCTTTCCTGCCTTTTTCGTTGTAATGTTCGCTCGTCCAGTTTTGTTCGATAAAATCCTCGTCGGCAACAGCGTTTAAATTATCGGCTACCAAAACACCATTTTTTTGATAACGTTTAAATAGTGACGCTCTGTTTTGATTCATTAAATAAGTTAGTGGTTTACCTATCAGTTGGTTTGCTTTTTCAGTGTTTTCCGAAATTAGGTTAAAAACCAAATTCCATTTACGTTTTTTAGCTAAGGCAACAATGTTGTCGAAATCTTTAATTCTAGGGTTTGTATTGGTATCTATCTGGAAGGCGTAAGATTTTATATAATGTGTTGCCAGTTCTGTAGCTGTTGCATTTGTAGTGCCGTCTGTATTTTTGATTCCCTTTATTGCAATCCATCGTTCCCATTCCACAACATTATCGTGAGCGAATTTTGTCGGGAAAACTAGTTTTTGTTTCCTCCATTTATCTTTAAAAATATTCTGCCGTTCCCTGTTTGTTTTTACATCGTAACCCTTAAAACCCAACAATACTCTTTTTAGCAAAGGTGGCTGGTTTTTAAGCAAAACCATATCTTTTTGCAAGGGCGTTTCCAATTCCGAGTCGATCCAATCGGCAGCGAAAGACCTTAAATTCATGGTCACAATAACGGTTTTTACATCAGATTTTTTTGGGATATTTCTCAGCAATTCGTAAAAAATACCTGCATGGCTGGCCACTTTGGTAATATAGCCGAACTTGATTTTTGGGTAATAATCGCTTATAAATTCGCCGATGCTGCGTTTGTCAAAATCATCCGAACGAAAAGTTATATTGGATGACTCTCCAATATAAACCACCTTGCTATTTTGCGTAGCAATTGCTAAAGATTGGTTTACATCGGGCGAATAAGTTTGAATATCTTTTTCAAAAAAGAAGTGTTTATAAATTGGGTTGAACCCGATGATTAGCAAACCGCAGACGCACAACTTTAACAGCAGTATTTTAATATCCTTGTTCATGTTAAAACTGGAAATAAATAAAAGGATAGTTTTGAACTCCAGAGAAAACCATTACCGCAAACAACATGACTGCGTAAACACTCCAGCGCAACAAAAGTGGTTTGTCGGCACACCATAAATCGAATCTTTTGTTAAGGATAAAAAAGTCGAAAAGTATGAAAACGATTAAAAACAACCAAATTTTGGGTTCAACATTAAAGTGGTCTTGTTGTAAAGCGTTGTTGAATACCCCACCAAAAATCTGTTTAATGTTTACCATATCCGTCCCTCTAAAAAACACCCATAATAAACTCACTAAAACGAAATTTTTAAGTATGGAAATAGGTTTTAAGATAATTCCCCAGATATCATTAGCTCCTGAATAATCGGATTTTAAGAACCTTTCCGATACAAAAATTAAAGCATGAAAAAATCCCCAAAGTAAAAATGTAAGATTTGCGCCATGCCATAATCCGCTCAGCAAGAAGACGATAAAAATATTAGAAATCCATTTTTTAATGGAAACTTTGTTTCCCCCTAATGGGAAATAGATGTAATCGCGAAACCAAGTGGAAAGCGAAATGTGCCAGCGCTGCCAAAAATCGGATAGGTTTTTTGCCAGATAAGGTTTGTTGAAATTATCCATTAAGTTATAACCTAAAAGCTTGGCGCAGCCTAAGGCAATAGTGGTGTATCCAAAAAAATCACAATAAATTTGAAACGAATAAAAAAATACGGCGGTTAAAACACTTTGTTGTTTGTAAAGCAACGGACTGGCATAAACTTCATCTACGTATGGAGCCAAATTATCAGCAATTACCATTTTCGTAAAAAAGCCAAAAAGAATCAGCCTTAAACCGTGAGAGATGTTTGAGGTGTCTAGTGCTATATACTCCTTAAGCTGTCTCAATAAATTTTGTGGTCGTTCAATTGGGCCAGCAACCAGTTGTGGGTAAAACATTACATATAAAGAGTAAATACCGAAATGCCGCTCTGCTTTTTGCTTGCCCTTGTAAACCTCTACCACATAACTTAAGCTTTGGAAAGTGTGAAAAGAGAGCCCGATGGGTAAAATCCAATTAAGGTTATGTATGCGGTAAGGAAGACCGATTTTTGCACAAAGCAGCGTAACTGTTTCGTTAAAAAAATCGAAGTATTTAAACACAAAAAGTATAAGGCAAGTAATTACAATACTAAGGATCAAATAAACCTTGCGGTTATTGTGGCTTGCTTTCTCCATTTTTATGGCCGCCCAGTAATCCACAACAATCGTACACAGCAGAATAAAAATATATTGTGGGATAAAAGACATGTAAAAGAAGCAACTCCCAGCTAACAGCAATATCCACCTGAATTTGTGTGGCAACACGTAGAAAAGAAATGTTATTAGGGGGAAAAAAAATAAAAATGGTATGGAGTTGAACGACATTGAATAAATAAATGCTTATTTATATTGCTAAACTATTAAAACCTTAATTATGAAAAAAACAATATTAATCATTATTTTTTATTTAGGAGTTGGTCAAGTATCTGCACAAATACGGGTAAATTAAAACGGAAATGTTGGAATAGATCTAAACCCGACCTGCAAATTAGATGTCAACATTTCTGGGACAAAAAAAGCCTCGGTCTCGTCCTGGTTTCATACATATATTGATCAGTCTGGCTTGTCAAATGCAACAAGTATTTATCCTGAACTTGATTGGTATTTACAATTAGGATATTGGGGTCATAAAGTAGGTAATATTTTTACATATGGAATCCATACTAATGATATTTGGTGGGATTCTGATTCAACCTTTAAGAAAAATTTCCAAAAGATTGAAAATGCGGATTTATCTTTGTCTAATATCAAGGCATTTAAGTGCCAATTTTCAGACGATTATCTAAAATCATTACCACAAAAAGAAAAGTTGAAATATCAGCAGGGAACATATGGATTTAAAGCTCAAGATGTAGAAAAGATTTATCCAGAGCTAACGCAGAAAGACGACGCTACAGGCAATTATTCAATTAATTATATTGGTTTTATACCAATTTTAGTGGATGCTTATCAAAAACAACAAGATGTCATTAGTGCGCAAAATCTAAGGATAAAAGAGCTTGAAACATCAATCGAACAAATAAAATCTAAGCTGGGACTCACAAATTCTAATCAAGGTGATAATAAATATAAATCTTCAAAATCACAAAACAATAGCATTGGGAATTCGCTGAATGAAAAAGGTAGCTTTTTGTGTCAAAATGCACCCAATCCGTTTTCTGTTGAAACCAATATTAGCTATTTTGTAGATAGTGAAGTTAAGTCGGCTTCTTTAGTTTTAAGTTTAAGCCCCTCAATGTAACCTTAGGGATTTTGAAATCCATACTGCTCAAGTCAAACTTGGTAATTTTGGTATCGAAGTGGTTAATGTACACGTCTAAATCGTTCTTGGTAATTGCATCATCAAAACGAACCCTAATTTTATCCAGATTTATTTTGTTGATAGAAAACTTCATGGATGCCGAAGTGTCTGTTGGCTGGGTTGGTTTTTTTTGATCACTCATAAAAGCATTTAGCATGTAATCAAAGTTGAAAACGGAGTCTTGCCCTCTTTTTATGTTCGCAGTGATCCCCTCCATATCAATCGAATTTAACTCTAACTGAT
>JBBSTQ010000309.1:0-4527 GCA_038235745.1 Sphingobacteriales bacterium | reverse complement strand
TTTTCTGAAGAAGTCGTAATTTTCATCCTGCTAGAGATTTTGACTGAATTTAGTCGAAATTTTGGAAAGAAAAAAGTCCTTGGAAACTATTTCCATCGACTTTTTCTCTTTCCTTTTCAGCTAGCTTGCGGATTTAAGGTAAAAGACGGATTTTTGAAGTAAGGGGATCATTGGTGTATAACTAAAAACCAAATTTCTGAAGCGTTAAATTTAAAGACCATATATAAAGCGTAATTAGGCAAACAGGATTTGAGGCTTAATTAGTGCAAAATTTATATCTTTGCGCTCAATTTATGATGAACAAAAAAGTTGCGTTTTATACCCTTGGCTGTAAGCTAAATTACTCGGAGACCTCAACCATTGGTCGCCAATTTAGTAAGGCGGGTTTTGATACGGTTGAATTTACAGATGCGGCGGACGTTTATATCATAAATACTTGCTCTGTGACAGAAAATGCGGACAAGAAATGTAGAAAGATCGTAAAGGAGGCGCTGAAGCATTCGCCAAACGCTTATATTACTATTGTTGGCTGTTACGCACAACTAAAGCCTCAAGAAATTGCCAATATTGAAGGCGTGGATATGGTTTTGGGTGCGGCCGAAAAATTCAATATTGTTGAGCACATCAGCGACTTAACAAAAAATCCGAAAACAATTATCTTAAATAGTCCAATTGAAGAAGCGACCACTTTTGTGGCTTCCCATTCTTTCGGCGACCGCACCCGTACCTTTTTAAAAGTGCAAGATGGTTGCGATTATTCTTGTACGTTTTGCACCATTCCGTTGGCAAGGGGCGAAAGCAGGAGTGATACCATTGAAAATATTGTTCAACAAGCTGAAGAAATTGCTGCCTCTGGAATTAAAGAGATTGTGCTTACCGGTGTAAACATTGGCGATTTCGGGATTAGAGCAGGACAACGAGAAGATAAGTTCTTAGATTTGGTTAAAGCTTTAGACGAGGTTGAAGGCATTAACCGAATCAGGATTTCTTCTATTGAGCCAAATCTTTTGACAAATGAAATCATTGAGTTTGTAGCTCAATCACAGCGTTTTGTGCCACACTTCCATATTCCGCTACAATCTGGGTCTGATAAAATTTTGGGCTTAATGCGCAGAAGGTATAAAAGAGATTTATACGTAGACCGAGTAAATACCATAAAAAACTTGATGCCGGATTGCTGTATTGGCGTTGATGTAATTGTTGGTTTCCCTGGCGAAACTCGGGAAGACTTTTTGGATACCTATAACTTTTTGAACGAACTCAATATTTCTTATCTGCATGTGTTTACCTACTCAGAAAGGGAAAACACACCTGCGATAGATATGGAAGGAGTAGTCCCAGGTTCACAAAGAGCAGACAGGAGCAAAATGTTGCACATACTTTCAGAGAAAAAAAGACGGGCTTTCTACGAAACACAAATTGGCAAAGATGCTGATGTGCTTTTTGAAGCTGACCATAAAGAGGGCCACATGCATGGCTTTACCCAAAACTATGTGAAGGTAAAAGTCAAATACGATCCTGTGTTAGTAAACGAGCTGAAAGCCGTAAAATTAGAAACCATATTGCCTGACGGAAACGTGAGCATAATTGAAGTTGCTGAGCTATTAAATCATTAAAAAAAGAAATTCATGTTTCCAACCTTATCACATCTTATCGACTACCTTTTTGGGATAAACATCCCTCTGCCGATACAAACATTTGGATTTTTTGTGGCCTTGGCGTTCATCGCTGGCTACTGGGGTTTTTCTGAAGAATTAAAACGCAGAGAAAAATTAGGTCAGGTTCATCCGGTAAAAAGGCAAGTTATAATTGGCGCACCGGCTAGTACATCAGAACTTATTTTCAACGGTATTTTTGGTTTTTTAATCGGTTACAAGATCATTTACGGACTGCTGAATTATACCGCTTTTGTTGACGATCCACAAGGGTTTATTTTATCAACCGACGGAAATTTTATCGGGGGGATTTTAGTCGCTGGTTTGTTTGCATACTGGGCTTATCGCGATAAAAAGAAAACCCAATTGCCTCAACCTAAAACCGTAACAGAAATAGTGCATCCTTACCAAATGATGGGGACTTTTATTGCTTGGGCGGCTATTGCGGGCATTATTGGCGCAAAGGTTTTTGATAATTTGGAATATTGGGACAGGTTTATGCAAGACCCCATCCAAAACCTGTTGTCTTTTAGTGGTTTAACGTATTACGGAGGTTTAATTTGCGGTGCTATTGCAGTGTTGTATATTTCTGGCAAAAACGGGATTAAAGCAATCCACATGGCAGATGTTTGTGGTCCAGGTTTGATATTGGCTTACGGTGTAGGCAGAATTGGTTGTCAGTTAGCTGGTGATGGCGATTGGGGGATCAACAACACCAACCCGAAACCAAATTGGTTATCATGGGCGCCAGATTGGATGTGGTCGTTCAAATATCCTCACAACGTAATTAACGAGGGAATCCCTATTCCAGGTTGTGAGGGAAAATTTTGTCACGAATTGGCGGTAGGTGTTTATCCAACTCCCTTTTATGAAGTCATTATGTGTTTATTGATTTTTGCATTTTTATGGAGCATCCGTAAAAAAATTAAAACACCTGGCGTTTTCTTTTGTATCTATTTAATATTAAATGGATTAGAACGCTTCTTGATTGAACTGATAAGAGTAAACTCAAAATATCACGTTGGTTCTTTTGCTTTCACTCAAGCAGAGTTAATCTCAACATTGCTAGTGGTCGGCGGATTAATAGGCATCGTATTGTTCATTAACAACGACAAGAAAAACAAAGCAATGGCTTAAAGTTTTGCAATTGATGGATCAAGAAAGTTACTTGCACAAAATCACCAGCAACAATGTGGTACGCTTTTTTTTATCCGCAGGGGTAGCTACTTTGGTTGATGTGATTGTTTACTTTATTACCATCAATTACTTTATCAAAGAAAGTAGGGTTCAAATAGGAAATTACAGTGCAAGTGATCATAATTTTGCGCTTTGTATCTCTTACTCTTTTGGGGTTGTGGTCAATTTCTTGCTCACAAAATATGCAGTATTTAATGAATCGGAATTGGGAGGTGTAAAACAATTTAGAAGATTTGCACTGATTGCGTTCTTAGGTTTTTTTGCCAACTATGGCTTGTTGAGATTATTTGTTGAGGTTTTCGGGTTTTATCCTACGCCTTCCAGAATTATTGCCGCTTTAAGTTTAGGCGTGGCAAGTTATTATGTACACAAATTATTTACTTTTAAAATAAGCAATTAATGAATTATCAAACCTTATGTGATCAAACCATTGAAATTGCTAAAAAAGCGGGTTCATTCATCTTAAATGAATCCAAAAATTTTACGGCTTCAAAAATTGAGTACAAAGGCCTTAATGATATGGTTTCTTACGTTGATAAAACGGCGGAGAAGATAATTATTGAGGAACTTTCCAAAATATTACCTGAAGCTGGGTTTATTGCAGAAGAAGGTACATCAAACAAAACTGGCGAGGTTTACAATTGGATTATAGATCCGCTTGACGGAACTACAAATTTTATTCACGGCATACCCGCTTTTGCAGTAAGTATTGCTTTGCAAAAAAACAATGAACTGGTTGTAGGCGTTGTTTACGAAATCAATCAGGATGAATGTTTTTATGCTTGGAAGGATAGCAAAGCTTATTTAAACGGTAAAGAAATTTGTGTTTCTGACAATGAGGAGGTTTCTAAAACGTTGATCGCAACCGGTTTTCCATATTACGATTTTAAAAGGCAGAACGACTTTGTTAACTTGTTTACAGATGTGATGCAGAAATGCCATGGCTTACGCCGGATTGGTGCTGCATCTGTAGATATGGCCTACACCGCTTGCGGCAGATTTGATGCGTACTTTGAGTATAATTTAAAAGCTTGGGACATTGCAGCAGGTGTTTTAATTGTGCGACAAGCAGGAGGGGAGTGTTTTGATTTTAGTGGTGGAGACAACATTTTAGACAGTGGCGATATTGTGGCCACAAACGGAAAAATATCTAAAGAATTAAACCAGATTATTCACAGTCATTTTAAAAAATAGATTTATGTTAAAGAAGACTTTATTGAGCGTAGCAGTTGTTTTGATTGTTATTCAGTTTTTTCATCCAACTAAAAATATTGATGCTACAGAGCAAGTTAACGCTATAGCAACAAAGTATGCTGTTCCAGATACGATTAACCAAATTTTATCTGTCGCCTGTTATGATTGCCATTCCAATAACACCCGGTACCCATGGTACAACAACATTCAGCCAGTTGCTTGGTGGTTGGCTAGCCATGTTAAAGACGGTAAAAAGCATCTGAATTTTGATGAATTTACTACCTACACACTCAAACGTCAGGATCACAAATTAGAAGAATTAGTGGAATCGCAAGAAGACCAATGGATGCCTTTACAGAGCTTTACGGTAATTCATGAAGATGCTCGCCTTACCAACCCTCAAAGAAAGTTGTTGATTAATTGGGCTAATGAAACCAGGAAAGTGATTCAAGCGGATAGTTTATTTGCTTCGTCTGCGAAG
>JBBSTQ010000308.1:0-4527 GCA_038235745.1 Sphingobacteriales bacterium | reverse complement strand
CCACTTAAAAAATAAAAAGTTTTTAACCCATTGCCACCTCCTGAAAATTGAATCTCACTTTTCGTTATTGCCTTCGCAGTTATTTTTCTTGAAGTTGGGTTTTCAACAACCACCGCATACCCCATTCGCGAAAGCAAAATCGGATTACACAGTCTCTTCTTGAAATTTAATCTTTTTGCATCCTCAGTCTTTCGTCTAAAAGATTTTATTTTTTTGGCATCTAAAACTATCAGCTCATCATCGGAAGCTAACGAAAAAGAAATACTCCGATTTGGGTTATTCAGAAAATAACTATCGTTTTTAACGAATAACTGCTCATCAGCCTTCTTTAAAAACCTTATAGAAAGGTCAACCTTGTTTACAATTACCCACAAAGAATCAGTTGCGAAAAAGACATCATCTAGGTTTTGAGTTACCCTGATGTTTAAATCGCGTTTCTTTATGGTGTCATGCTCAGTAATTTGCTCCCCCAAACCAATAAAACTCACTTTAATGATATTGGCTTTTAAAGCAGTGATGCTTAATACGCCACTGTCGCTATAAAGCGTCAAAGTATGATCAACGAAAGCTTTGTTGTTGTAAATAGGGACTAAAGGTAGGCTTTGCCCACAAAGCAAGTTTGCAGAAAACAGAGAAATGAACGCTATAAGAATCGACCTGAAAATCATCGCTGACTTACAGGTAAAGCCTTGTCGCCAAAATCATGGTAAAGTGTGCGAGAAGGGAACGCAAAATCAGCCCCATTTTTAAGCACAATATCCATAATTGCGTAATTGATTTCTTCTTTAATGTTTAAATAAATGGTGTAGTCAACAATCTCAATGTAGTACAACACTTGAATATTGAGCGACGACTCTCCAAACGTGTCGAAATTTATATTCGACTCTACATTGGTGTCAATTCGCTCGTCAATGTAGCTTTTGATTTCTTCGCATATTTTTTTAATGGCTTCCGGCTTGGTACCGTACAAAACACCGACATTAAATTTTACCCGCCTTAAGTTCCTGAGGGTTAAGTTTTCTAACGGGCTGTCAATCATTGTTTTATTTGGGATAATTACTAAAGTTTTATCTAGCGTTCGCACCACGGTACTCCTGAAACCAACTTTTTCTACAACGGCATCGTAACCGGCAACATGCACCAAATCGCCTACCACGAACGGCTTGTCTGCGAAAATGGTAAACGAACCTAGCAAGTTTTGCAGTGTATCTTGTGCCGCCAAAGCGATAGCGATACCGCCAATACCCAAGCCGGCTATAATCGCAGCAATGTTCATGTTAAATACAGATCCCAAAACCACAAATACGCCAAATATGATAATGACTATTTTGCTAAGCTCTTGCATAAATGGCACCAACTGATCATCGGACTTAGATTCTGTCAAACTTGCCCGGTATGCAAATACATGCGAAACAAAATCGACCAGACGCAACACAATTCTGAAACTAGAAAGGATGATCAGCAACAAGAAAAGTTTGTCGATAATTTGGATAATTGTAACCGTATAAGCCGCTTTCCCAATGTTTCGCTTGAACACAACTAAATCTAAGGGATAGGTAAGTTGATTGATTGCGACATATAAAACAATGATAGTAATAAGAAATTCGATTGGCCTTAATAACAGCTCCAAAAATTTCTCGAGTTTTATCTCTTTAGATAGCTTTTTAAAAAAGACAAAAAGTAATTTGCCTAAATATTTGGAAATTAATCTTTTAAGGATTAAACCGAGCAGTAAGATGCCGAAAAACAAGACATAACTTTTGATGGAATTGCCAAAAACAACTTGATTGAGGAAAGGGAAGTTCATTACCGTTAAAGTACTAATTATAGCCGAAATTTTGGACACAAAAAAAACCTCCCGAAATAATCGGAAGGCTCCTTAAATATTTTTGACACTTATACTCTTCTTGTTTTGATACGAGCAGCCTTACCGGTAAGTTCGCGTAAGTAAAACAACTTAGCTCTACGTACTTTACCATGACTGTTAATTTCAACTTTGTCAATGTTTGGAGAGTTTACAGGGAAAATACGCTCAACACCAATGCCGTTTGACATTTTACGAACTGTGAAAGTTTCGTTAGCATTGGAACTGTTTCTCTGAATAACAACACCTTGATAAACCTGAATACGTTCTTTATTTCCTTCGCGGATTTTATAGTGAACACTAACGGTATCTCCAGCTTTAAATGCAGGTAAATTTGATTTTACCAATACCTGCTCTTCTACAAATTTTACTAAATCCATGATTTTTTGCGATTTACACGATAAAAAAATGATTATCGCCCCCTAAATTTGGGAGTGCAATATTACCTAATAATTTTTGGAATTAAAAGCGAAATTTGAAATTAAGTTTGGAAATGTTTTTTTCTTCATGCAGGTTGCTGATTTTGAATTCAGAACAACTGTAAAACTACAAATTCGCTTTCTCAATTTACTCCAATAAATCTGGTCTTCTTTCTCTCGTTCTTTTCAAAGCCTCGTCATGGCGCCAGTTTTCTATTTTGCTCTGGTCTCCACTTAAAAGAATTGCTGGTACTTTATGTCCGTTCCAATCTGCAGGTCTGGAGTATACGGGAGCATCCAACAACTCGCCCTGAAAAGAGTCGGAAAGGGCAGAGGTTTCATCATTCAAAACTCCGGGGATTAACCTTACCACCGCATCTACCACAATTGCTGCAGGCAGTTCTCCGCCAGACAAAACATAATCGCCAACGGAAAGCTCACGAGTTACATAAATATCTCTGATGCGTTGGTCGATGCCTTTGTAGTGCCCACACAAAATCATAATGTTTCCTTTGCAAGAAAGTTCGTTTGCGATGGTTTGGTTTAGTGTGATGCCATCTGGAGTCATAAAAATAATTTCGTCATACTCACGTTCCGCTTTGAGCTTTTCGATACATTTTGCGAAAGGTTCAATCTGCATAACCATCCCGCTTCCACCTCCGTAAGGATAATCATCCACGCTTTTCTGTTTGTTGTGCGCATATTCCCTAAGGTTATGAACCACAATTTCTGCTTTGCCTTTGGTTTGCGCTCTCTGCAAAATAGAATGTGCAAAAGGACTTTCTAATAAGCCAGGCAAAACGGTTATAATATCAAAACGAATCATTTCTTTGTTGTTTATTCCAATCTTTTTGATCGATTGCAAATTCTACATGATGGGTTTTTACACCTTTATCTTCTTTTGTGAATTCTTTTGTTTTTACTGCTCCCAATTTTTCAACTGCTTTTTGCGATCTTGTATTAGTTGCACCGACATGGAAAAGGACTGTTTCTATACCCTGTTCAAAGGCATAGTTGATCATCAATGTTTTTAGCGATTTGTTGACTGCAGTTCCCCAATGTTCTCTAGATAAAAACGTGTAACCAATTGTAACAGTGGAATTTTCGGTATCGTAATCATAAAACCTACTTGACCCAATGATTTGCTCACTACCGATTCCGATAATTAGAAATGCGGACGTAGATTCCATCGCGTTTTTAAACCAACGTTCAAAAACGTCTTTTTTATATCTGTCGAAAGATGGATGCTGTTCCCAGATTAATGGGTCAGAAGCTACCGCATATAAACCTTCAAAATCAGTAAGTTTTAAAGGTATTAGCTTTACTAATTCATTTTTTAGTTCTTGCGGTTGCCAGTTTGTGTAAGTACCCATTTCTACGTTACAAGTCCAAAAGTCCTTCGGGTAAATTAAAATGAACCGCTTTTTTTGTCATGTCTATTTCTGCGATAAATGCTTCGTTCAGTGGAATCAACACTTCTTTTTCTTTATAATTTATGGTTGCGATGAACTGTTGCGGATATTCCAGAACTTCCAAAATCTCTCCCAAATCGCCTGCTAAAACATCATCAGCTTTAAAGCCGATTAAATCCGTAAAGAAAAATTCTCCTTTTTTACGTTTAGGTTTTAAGCGGATGGGTAAAAATATCTTGCGCTTGGTTATGATGCTGGCTTTGTCGATGTGGTCAATGTCCTCAAAATTGAAATAGCCAATCATAGGCATCGGGATTTTGTAATTGCTCACAAAATACGGCACCAGCTTATTATTGATTTCAATAAAAACAGCATTTATTTTCAGTTTTTCGGGCTCATCAAAAGTAAATGCAACTTGCACTTCTCCTTTTAAACCTCTGGTTTTACTGATATAACCTATTTCAAAATAATCTTCAGCTTTCATTTAACAATCAAGGCGACATTGATTTCCCTTGAGGTTGCGAAGATACGATAAAGTTAAAAGTAGAAAGTCTTAAGTTAAAATAGATCGTAGAAACCTAAACTGCCTGACAAATTGAAAACGCAACAAAACACGGAGGGTAGCCGAATCTGTGGTTTTTTTTCTCAACCAATTATAACTATACAAATCTGTAGATACTTTACCGTTGACTTTCAACAGTAAAGTATCTTATCACTGCGAAAACAATTTGATTCTCTCTTTAATAGTTGTTAGTGCTGCTATACGAGAATTGTACGGCACACTTTGCGAGTGAGATGTTTCGTTCCTCAATATGACGAGCGATTTAGTTTT
>JBBSTQ010000307.1:0-4536 GCA_038235745.1 Sphingobacteriales bacterium | reverse complement strand
GCAATAGATAGGAGATTTCCAACCCGAAGCCCAGGTAAAAGGATTAGTAGGTTGTAATTTAATTGCTTTAATTTGCAACAAAAATTCAGCAACTTTCTGTTCAATCTCACTTTTGTTGTACATGGCGCAAAAATACAATATTTATATTAACGAGAAGTCCTTAATTATAACTTCTCAAGTTCCGCAAGAACTCATCAATTATCAACCTGTTGAACTACAAGGTTTTGATTTTGAAAAATTTTATCATGCTTTGGCAAAAAATCCAAAATCTTTGTTCCTAATGGTCTGCGAAGACCCTAAACAGGTGTTTAAGGGGATAAAAACGCGGATGCGAGTGATTGAAGCCGCAGGGGGTTTGGTTACCAACGAAGACGGGAAGTACCTATTTATACACCGACATGGGCGGTGGGATTTGCCCAAAGGAAAGCTAGAGCCTCGCGAGAAAAAGAAGGATGCTGCAGTTCGAGAGGTGGAGGAGGAGTGCGGTTTAAAAATTAGTAAGCTGAATGAAAAGCTTACCAAAACTTATCATGTTTACGAAATTAAGGGACGAGCTGTACTAAAAATCTCGCATTGGTATGCTATGCAGGCTAAAGGAAAGCAAAAATTGGTGCCGCAAATAGAAGAGGGGATAACAGAAGTGAAATGGTTTGCTAAGCAAGATTTTAGCATGGTAAAAGCCAATACATTCAATAATATTTTAGAGGTAATTGATTTCTGTTAAATACAACCGAAGCAGAAGGACTTTAGATTTGTTTGGCATTAGAAATTCAAAATCTCTACAGAATCTGGTCTTATTTTTGATAAAAAAATTGATGTTGGATTTTGAAACGATTATAGATGAAGTAGGAGAGTTTGTATCCCACTTTTTAAAGACTGAGCTGTCCTCAAATTTGTTGTTCCATAATTACTCGCATACAAAAGAAGTTGTTTTCTCTACTCAAGAATTGTGTTTAAGATGCGATTGCCCCGAATTAAAGAAAAACGTGGTAGTTATTGCAGCTTGGTTTCACGATTGCGGTTATAGCTCAATATATAGAGGGCATGAAAAGGTAAGTTGCCAAATTGCAACAGATTTTTTGTTGACTAAAAACGTTCCGCAACAATTTGTTAACGACGTTACGGATTGTATAATGGCTACAGTTTACCCACAACACCCAATAACGTTAGAATCGCAAATTCTTTGCGATGCAGATTTTTTCCACTTTGCCAGAACAGATTACGATTTACACGAGCAAAAGTTGAGGAAAGAATGGGAATTATGTTTAGATAAACATTACAAAGACCCCGAATGGCATAATCAAAATTGTAAGCTTTTATTGAACCACCAATACTTTACAGATTACGGAAAAAACGTTTTGCAAAAATTTAAAGAGGTTAACATTGGTACTATGAATTGCTAATTGACTATTATTTGTTGCTCAACCTCTTAAGAGCACTTTCTCTCAAAAAAAAACATAATAAAACTTAGCTTAACCAATCTTTTTATTGGGCAAAATCGTAGAAGTTTAAAACTTCCTATTGTAGCCAATTCTAAAAACCTGCGTTTCGTAAAAATCAGTGCTTGAATAACTGAAATCGGTGCCAACAACATCTTTTCTAATCTGCATGGTGTTTAGCAAATCGCTACCGTTAAAAAATAACTCGTCTTTACCGTTTTTAAACGCTTTTTTAAGTCCGATATCTAAAGAAAATCTTGCACCAATTGTACCTTGCGGAATAATATCTTTCGCCAAATAAGTAGCTGTTAACTGCGCATCAAAGTTGTTTTTGAATTTAAAGTTCTGATTTAGTTTTGCGCTTCCCGAAATTATATCGGCTTGCACAGCACTAAAAGTATTGCTAACTGGGTAAAGATTTAGAACCGTAAAAGCATTTATTTGGTTTCTGTAAGCATTTAAATTTAGGTTAACATTGTACAAAGACGTTATTTTTTCTGAAAACACCGCTTCAAAACCAGTATTATAACTTTTACCCGCATTTTGGAAGATGTTATAAATGATATTACTGCCGGGTATAGTGCTGCCAATTCTTGTAATTGTTCCATTTGCAAACCTATGGTAAGCGGCAGCGTAAAAATCTGCTGTACCCAAGCTTGTTTTGTAGCCCAACTCTAAAGTGTTTGTAAATTGTGGTCGCAATGCTGGGTTGCCCACTTTAATAATTTCAGCATCGTCGTACTTAGGGAAAATCCGTACGTCAACTTCGTTTGGTCTGTCAACTCTTCTGTTGTAAAATAAAGATATTTTGTTGCTATTATTGATTTTATAAGCTAACCTCACATTAGGGAAAGGCTGTATATAACTGTTTCCATTGCTTTTATAAGTAGGATGATCAGGGTTTACATAGTAATCCAAATTAAAATATTCAACCCTTGCACCAACTTCGGCTTCATAAAATTTGTTCTCAAAAATATATGTTCCATAAACGCCAGGTATGGTTTCTTGATAGATGGCTTTTCCGCCTGCGTTGGCATCAATGGGGGAGTTTACACCTGGAAAGAACTGCATATTGGTTGGAATGTTTCTGTACCGAAACTTTAATCCAGTTTCAAACCTTCCAGTTTTTAAAGGTTGTGCATAATCAAAATTAAAATCGAAAACACTTTCATCAGACAGTAATTTAAAAGCATCTTGCCCGGTGGATGATGGCAAAATGTTATCAAAAAAATACTGTTCGTCTTCCCTATGGAAAGTGTAATTTAAGCCCGTATTAATGGTTTTTCCGGGTTCTTTAAATTTATGCAAGTAAACTGCCGACCCAACAATTGTAGTTTTTAATTCGTCTTCCAAAAATTGCCATAAACGGTAACGGTTGTTTAAATTGTCATTAAAAAAAGGCTGGTCTCCTCTGTCTATTATTTTTTCGCTCCCAAATAAACCGGAAATGGTCAGCTGATTGTTATCGTTAAAATTATAATCCATACCAGCTTTTGTAGTTACAAAAGTTGTGTTTCTGTTGCGTTTTAACTGTTGCAAAATCACATCGCCGTTGCTGTAGAATCTGTTTGTAAATTCGTTTTTATTGAGTGTTTCTGTGTAAAGGTAGTCGCCGTTAAAAAACAGATTCATTTTATCTTTTCTGTAATTAAGCGATAACGACGGATTCACTTTTGGCGTAGCTCGGTATTGCGGTCTAATGTTAGGGTAGTTCTCTGCTTTTTCCCACAAAGCTCCTAAACCAGTGGTTAAACCAAGTTTACCGTTAAAGCCTTCTTGTTTTTGCTTT
The DNA here is from genome assembly GCA_038235745.1 of Sphingobacteriales bacterium. GTDB lineage: Bacteria > Bacteroidota > Bacteroidia > Sphingobacteriales > Sphingobacteriaceae > Pseudopedobacter. Next base: position 1,308 of record JBBSTQ010000307.1, on the reverse strand, counting down.
TTATAAATGATGTTGATAATTCCCGCATTTCCATTGGCATCAAATTTTGCAGATGGGTTGTTGATGATTTCAATTTTTTCTATAGCAGATGCTGGTAAATTATCCAAGCCACTTTGGTTGCCAAAACCTGTCAAAGCAGATTGTTTTCCATCAATCAAAACAATTATTTTTTCGCTTCCGCGGAGGTTTATCTTTCCTTCTTGCAGGGTAACTCCCGGTAGGTTCTGCATCGCTTGCAACACGGAGCCGCCCTGTTGGCTAATGTTATCTGCCAAGCTGAAAGTTTTCTTATCCATTTTGCCATCAACTTCGCTTTGTTTTGCAGTAACCACCACCTCGTTTAGAGTTCGTTGACCTTGTGAAAGTTTAATGGTGGCTAGGTCGATGAATGGCGTTGCATTACCTATATAAACGTTTTGTGTTTTGGTGGTGTAACCTAAATAAGAAAACTCAATAATGTAATTGCCTGTATTGATTTTGTTTAAAATAAAACGCCCATCTTCGCTAGTTACGGCACCGGTTACAAAGGTTCGATTAGCTTCCGTTTTTAATTGCACATTTAAAAATGGCAATGCTTGGTTAGACAAGCTGTCTTTAACAACACCAGAGATGGTAACATTAGTAATCTGCGAAAACGAAATGAATGAAATTAACACTAACCATACAGATAGCAAGCTGATTTTTTTGAGTTTTTGAATTTGCATTTTATTTTTGTTAAATCGTTAAGATTGCTTGATTTAATGGTGGCAAATTGCCAACAGATTTTGTAAACATTTTGAATTTTACAAATTGATTGAAAATAGATGTTGGTCATTGGTAAACGAGTACTGAATTCCCCAACCGTAACGGACTGTAATTTCTTTAACAATTGCCAAACCCAAACCACTGTTAGCAATAGAAGATAAACCCGTCGAAAACCGATTAAAAATTACCTCACTATTTAAAGAGGTTTTACCGCTATTTGCGATTTCAAAAGTTTTAGAAGTAACTTTTATATCAATTGTACCATCTGCAACATTGTGTTTTATGGCGTTGATGAGCAAATTGTTTATCAAACTCTCCAATAAAATTCTGTTGCATTTCATCTTATTTTCGCCATCAAAACTCAACGTAAGTTTTATCCCTTTATCAATAATATAATCACTCAGCATTTCAATGCACTCTTTCAAAAGATGTTGTAAATCTATGATTTCATCATCCTCAAAGCTTTGGTTGCCAATTTTAGCCAAGAGAAGCAAATTTTTATTTATTCTTGAAGCTCTTGAGAGCGGAATATTCATTTCATTGATGATTTCCAATTGTTGCTTT
>JBBSTQ010000306.1:0-4544 GCA_038235745.1 Sphingobacteriales bacterium | reverse complement strand
TTATTGGCCTTATAAAAAAGCATGGCATCTCTTAAAATTAAATTGTTTTGCGTTGCGCTGTTCGCAGACGTAATATCACCTTGAGCAAAACCTATTTGAATTCGGTAATTAAATTTAGGGCTAAACGCCGTACCTTGAAAATTCAAACGACTTCTTCTGACAAAGAAATCTGCGCCATTGGTATTATTTGTCAAGTCGCTTTTTCCTTCAAATAAACTTTGTATCCTTCCGTTCACGGTTAGCTTAAAGGAAGAATCGGGACTGGTAAACTGAATTCCCTTGCCAAATTCTATAGCAACCGAAGGGTCATGTTCTTGCGCTACCGCAAGATAACTTTGTACTGAAATTAACGTAACTATTAAACTGATTATTGGTTTTAATCGCATCTTTTGAGTTTGAATTTAGCTTGTGCACTAAGTACACTATTAGCTGGCGGTAGGTTAAAACAATCCTAATAAGAATCTACGCCAGACCAGTTTTTGAAAAAATTATTTGTGCAATTATCGCTAAATTTTTTAAAACTCTGTTATAAAAATTTTTTAAGGTATAATAAACGACTGAACGTATTGATTTCTTAGGCGGTAAAATATCACTAGAAACGGCGATTCTCATTAGATTAGTTGACTTGAGGGTTACAGCTTTCTCCTACGCACTTGGATAAACTCGCACTAAAATTTATTCAATCCCTGAAATTTACAGAAATAAAAAAAGCTGCCGCAATTGTTAATTGGGGCAGCTTTTCTGTTTAAATTTTAACACCTTGTTATTTAATATCAACTAAAATACCGGCAAAAATCATGCGACCCAGTTGTGGTCCGCCCCAAATTTGCGTGTTATAAGAATCAGTTAAGTTAGTGCCACCAATTTGTATGGTTGATTTTTGTTTTTCGAACTTGTAGCTAATAGATGCGTCTAAAGTACCAATGTTATCTATCGGACCAACATCAAACGGGAACTCGTAAACAAAACTTTCTTGCCATCTGTAATTTACGTTGTAGCTGATTTTTTTCATCAACTCACCGTCCACGCCTAAATTGAATTTGTTTTCAGGAGTATTGTAGAACGCTAAGAAACCAGCTGGTACATCGCCAATTTTGTTGTAACTGTAATTACCGCTAAAGTTAAGTTCGCGTATAAAGTTATAATTTAAACCTAAGCTCACACCTTGCGTAGTTACCTCTTGCTCGTTGTTAAACCAAACTTGAATAATTCTGGTTGGACTATTAGGATCACCTAATCGGTTTCTAGCTCTTGAAACACCGTCTGGATCTAAGGCTGGTGCCGCCCCTACCGCTACTGCTAATTGCGGTACAGTTGGACGAGTGCCATCAGTGTTTCCTACAAATGGCTGTGCTCCGATAAAGTTGTTGTATTTGCTGTTGTAATAAGATACATCAAAAAACAGCTTATCTATTAAAATGGTTTTATAACCTACTTCAAATGTGTTTACTTGTTCTAAGTCTAACTTGTTTGCATTGTAATTGAATGTGGTTGACCCAGCTGCAACTGCACCGATATTTACAGCAGGATTGCCTTGCGTTAACAACGTAGTATTATAGCCTTGAAAACCGTTTCTAACATTACCTAACAATAACGCACTGCCAATGTCTAATCTAATGAACTGGTCAATTTGCGTCGGGCTTCTAAAAGCAGTACCATAACTGGCTCTAAAGTTATTTTGTCTTTGCTCACCAAATGTATAAACTGCTGAAGCTCTTGGAGAAAATTTAGATTCGAAGTTTTTAAAATTATCTAAACGACCAGCAACCTGAATTTTTAAAGCTTCGTTAAACAAAGTTTTTGCAGCTTGCCCGTAAAAACCGTATTCGTAGTTTTGTATCCTGTCACCGCCTGGCGTGTCTTCAAACACAGCTCCTTGAGAAGCTAAACCGAATGAACGGTAAGCCGCACCAACAATTACATCAACTGGTTTAAATTTAAAGTTGTACTGTCCGCTAATATCAGACATGATAGAGTTAACAGGTAGTCTGGATCCGGCAGGCTGATTTAATTCTGCATTGTATTTTTTTAATGCGTTAAATGAGGTTGAACCCTCTTTTGGCCAAGTTGCTTCTGCTGCAGCATAAGCTTGTGTTGGAGTAGCACCTTGTTGCAGGGCACCTCCATAAGTTGTAAAAAACTGTGCAGTATGACTGGCATAAGGCTGTCCAGTTGTTGGATTATTGGGTAATGCTGGCAAACCGGCTTTTGTAGGATCTAAAGTTGCCATTCTTGCGCCTAAAAAGCTTAAATCGTATGAATCGGCACCGTTATCTTCTGTTCTAAATCCACGGATAAACCAATTATCGCTTTTCAACTCAGCTTTAAACTGATCTACATATAAATTCTTCAAACGATATCTACTTGTAGATTGATATGTTGTTGTACCACCCGCTCTTTTATAATCTAAAGTGGCTTTAAGCTTATCGGTAATCAAATACGAAATACTTGGGTTGATACGATAAGCCGTGGTTTTGTTGTCATCACCAATTAATCCGCCTTCTGTCCAACCTGGTGTATATATTACTTCATTTGGAACTATAGATACGCCAGCCTGTGTTGTGCTAATCTCCCCGTATTTGTTTAAAGCGTCATAACCGAAACCGGAACCTGGCTGGTAGTTTTTTGAGGAAGTGATTCGTTTAGGCGAAAAATTATCTGCTATCCAATCGTCAGCGGTAAAATAAGATGCGTTAACTTTAAAAGCTACCTTATCGCTTAATTTTTTTGCGTACCGCACCTGGCCGTCAAACAAGCTTCTGTTGCCTCCTTTCAATTTCAGGGATAAACCTTCCGTATAAAAAGGATCTTTAGAATTTGTCAAAATAACTCCGTTAAACGCATTAGCACCGTATAAAGCAGATGCTGGACCATGTATAATTTCAACGTTGCTAATATCGAGTTCTGCTACGCCTAACATATTACCTGCGTTCAAATTTAAACTTGGTACTTGAATATCTACGTAATCTGCTAGTTGAATAATCCTTTCTGACTTAGGGCTGTTGAAACCTCTGGTAGAAACTGATGTTAACAGCATAGAAGAACTGTTAATATCTATCCCCTGAAATTTACTAAGCGTAGCATACAAATCTGTACTGCCGCTATTCAAAAGTTGCTTGCTTGTCACTTTAGTCACGGTAACTGGCGCTTCTAAAATACGTTCCTCTACTCTGGAAGCGGACACAATAACCTCGTTAAATGAAAACACTTTTTCTTCTAATACAATACTGAGGTTTGTTGTAGGTGCTTTTAAGGTAATTCTTTGGGTTTCAAAACCTAGATACGAGACCTCTAAGACTAATGGAGCGTCTTCAAAATTTAAATTTAAGGCAAACTCGCCTTTAACATTGGTAGTTGTACCTACGAATTTGCCCAGCAGTACAACACTGGCTCCAATAATTGGATCATTGTCTTTAGCGGTTACTTTACCTTTTACGCTTTGGGCAAACGAGTTAAAGGCGAACGGTAACAGGCACAACATTAGCATGCCTAATCGTAATAATTTCGTCATCAGGATATAATTTAGTTTACAGTGGTTTACTATGTTAGCATAGTATTTACTAAACTAAATTAAAATATTTGAAAACCCAAATAGATTGTGATTTTGATGAGAAATAATTAGGAAGACAAAATACGATACTTAAAACTGCTTTTCAAGAGATAACCATTTTCACAGTCGTCTATTCCTTAGTGTAATTGTGTTAAATTAAAAGACTTCTTTCTTTTTGTCGTCCAAAAAATATTTGAGTGTTCCGGTTGACCAAAGCGCCCAAAACACCAATACAGGTTGAAAAAACAGTCTCGCCAGTCTTTTGTTGTCGGTGTCCAATCCAAAACCGTCTATTTTATTGGTGTATTGGGAGATGTTCCCGGGGAAAATAAGAATGTAGAAAATTGCCAAAGCGAGACCTACTTTTACACGATGCTTTGGTAAAAAAATGAGTGCTAAACCGAAAGCAATTTCTACCATGCCTGAAGAAATGACAACAAAATTCATGAATGACGAGTTTGTAGGCAACCACCGAGGAACTTGCGCTTGAAACTCATCTTTTAAAAAAGTTAAGTGCCCGATGCCAGGAAGTAGCATTGCTAGACCAAGGACATTTCTGAATATGTTTTTGGTATGGCTCGTTTTCATGTCGCTTCGTTTGGATTAACCAGGCAAAATATAAACCAAAGCTATTGTAAATGAAGTTAGTGTTGAATTTCAGTAACATCAATTGGGAAATTACCGCAAGTTCTGAATAAATTATCGATACGATTGTTCCACCGAAAATAGGCGAGTCGACAGTGGATCAATTTAATTCGTCAATCTTTTTAGCCAATTCTCTGTCTTTTTCTGTGATGGTATTCCCTTTATCATGGGTTGTTAGCGTAATGTTAACGGTGTTATAAACATTGGTCCACTCGGGGTGGTGATTCATTTTTTCTGCTATCATTGCAACTTTTGTCATAAAAGCCCATGCCTCTATAAAGTTTTTAAATTTAAAAGTTTGTGTGAGAGCGTTGTTTTCTTCTGTCCAGTTCATGATTTTATTCGTTTG
>JBBSTQ010000305.1:0-4578 GCA_038235745.1 Sphingobacteriales bacterium | reverse complement strand
CTAACACTTATCTATTCGATAAGTTTTTTGGCAACCCAATAGTCAAAATTGACAAATACGAGTATTCAAATATCGACATTCCAAAATTTACAGAAAGTTTTGAATACTCAAGCAAACAACCAGAACTTTCCGACTTCAGCGATTGGTTGCTGAAATACATTGAATCAGAAAAATTCAGTATGCTAAGTACTAAATTTATAGATATCTACAAAAGGCTAAAAACAGAAAGTGACACGAAAGTTAGAGGTCATTTGATAGACCTAGCAGACCAACTGCAAAATGAAGCTTAGAACTATTAATAAATAATTTTCCGTCATTCAAACAAAAAAATCGCTACCCTGTCATACAGCATTTCTTATGTTTTTTACCACTACCGCAAGGGCATGGATCGTTTCTACCTATTTTAGGTTCTACTCTTATAGGTTCTATCTTCGCATACTCAGGCTCTTGGTAGAAATCTGAAAAACCCCAGCCACTTTCAGTGTTATTCGAAAATTCTTTATCTGGATTATAACCCGCCCAGTTCTCAACAACATCCTCATAAATTTCAAAAATGTTATTGACTTTTCTTTTGTGGAGTTCTATATTTCTTTTATCAAATTCCTTTACAACCATATCGTAGGTGCCATTTGCAAACGTATCCACGTAGTCCTTCTCGTACAACTCCTCCATCGTGGGCAGTAATTCTTTATGGCCAATATCTATCGCATCGCCAATCACTCCACCTAAAAAAATATGATCTATTAAATCTGCATCAAAATCAGTGGCGTTATAATGGTTGAGCGTAGTGGTGTAAATTTGAGCGATCTCGGTTTGCTTTGCCTCGTTGTGCAATGCCATTTGACCTAGTGCCTCAGAAACTGATGTTTTTACAAAAGTATAGTATGTACCATCAACCAATACCTCTGCTAAAGTCTTGGTGTTGTTATAACCTAATTTATACAGACATTGCCAAATGGTTTCAGTAATATGATCGGATAGCCAAAAATCGAAAAACTTTTCGTCTCCATGCAAAAAGTCGAGTATTTTTGGCAAGCTACTTTCTGCATTTAACTCCATCAATAAAAAAACGGCATGTAGCGGAAAGCTCTGTGTGCCTTCTTCGTATTCCGAACCTAAAAAATAGGAATACCTAATTACCGCATCCTTCAATACCAATTCTAAATCCTCAATCAAGGTTTCCCTTGGCAAGGCAAGAATCTCTTTAAGCAGGTCTCGTTCAATGGTTAATCCATTCGTGTATAAATAGTTTACTTCCGCATGGTTGAATTTTGGTGTATTTGTTACTTGAATAAAATTTTCAAGAACACTTATTCCTCTATTTTTCTTTTTGCTATGAAGCTCTGTAAAATAATCCATCGTGTTACTCACTCTCAAAGGGATAAGCATGTTTTCTACATCGTCCACGTCACAATGGTCATCTTTAATCTCTTTCATCTGCGCCAAAACAGCTTCGGCTTCTTCAAGTTCCTTTAAACGGATTCGGTACATACCGACAATCTTTAAATAGCCTAAAACCTCTGATAAGTGAAATAGATCTCTATCCGGGTATAAATCTTTTATAGATAAAGACTTCCCCAATAATCGTAACGCTTCATCGAAATTATCATCATTAAGGTAAATGTTTGCTTGTGTAATTCGCCCAAATAGATAATCGGGATGTTCTGTCAAAATTTGGTTATTGACTTTTACAAAATTTTCCGTTTCTCCTCGCCGCTCATAGGCAACTGCCAAGTAATTTTTCAACTGCGGACAATTGGGATTAGCCTTAATAAGATCTTTTAGCTCCTCAATAAGTTCTGCACCTGGTAATTCCTTTACCTCAAAATATAAGTCGTTAAATCTTTTTGCCAGGATTGGTGTAATTGCGTACCTATCGTTTCCAAACTGCGGATCTTCAGTGATGTTATAACCACCTTTTGTGTATTGCTTGTATGCCATTAAATAATTATATTTCTAGTTTCAACCCATCATAAGCCAGCTCAATCCCATCAGGCAATTCATTAGAAATGTCTTTAAATCTACCCAACTTATGGCTGATATGTGTAAAATAAGTCTTCTCCGCTCCTACTTTCTGCGCAAAAGCAATTGCTTCTGATAAAGTAAAATGCGAAATGTGTTTTTCTTTTTGCAAAGCATTCAGCACCAAAATCTTTGTGCCTCCAATTTTTTCCTGCTCCTCTTCGCTGATTGTTTTAGCGTCGGTTATATAAGTAAAATTCTTAATCCGAAAACCTAAAACAGGCATTTTATAATGAGTTACCTCAATGGGCGTCAACTCAATATCTCCAACAGAAAAACGGGTTCTGTCAATCCTATGAATGTCTAACAAAGGAATTCCGGGGTACTTAAAATCAGAAAAGATATAATGAAATTCTCTTTTTAAAGCGGTTTCAACAGCTTCGCTAGCGTAGATATCCATTGCGCTTTGCTGTTTGAAATTGAAAGCTCGCACATCATCCAGACCGGCAATATGGTCTTTATGTTCGTGGGTGAAAACCACGGCATCCAGCTTCTGCACATTGTGCCGTAACATTTGTTGACGAAAATCTGGTCCAGTGTCAATAATCACAGTTTTTTCTTCCGACTCAACTAAAATACTGCTCCGCAAACGTTTATCTCGCAAGTCAGTGGATTGGCAGACTTCGCAATTGCAAGCAATGACGGGTACGCCTTGTGATGTTCCGGTGCCTAAAAATGTGATTTTCAAATTTCTAACTTGGTTTGTTTAAGAGCATAGTAAAAAGCTTTCTGTTTCTCAGAAAGTTTGCTTTCACTTGCATCAAGATTTTTCAACAGTTCAATCAATGAAACAATTTTGCTCTCTAAGTTAGAAAATTTGTTGACCATCACAATTTTACTGTTTTCAATAAGGCAAAAACCTGTCTTAAAGTTAGCTTTCTCGTACCTCACTTTAAACCCTAACTCATTTAAAAGCACTTCTACTTTTTCTAACGTATGGTTGGTAAATGAGACGCTCATAAGAAAAAAAAACTTACCTTAAATCTACCACATCAACGCTTGGGTGCGCCTTTGCATCAAAAGTGAACATTGCATCGCTAACTTTTACATTGGGTGTAAACGACTTAATAAAGTAAGTATAAACATTCCCATTTTTATCATTAACAACGATATTAGAAATCTGCTTATTTACTTTATCAATACGTAATTTAATCTTTGAAAAAGAGCGAGTTTGAAGTGGTGCAAGCTCAATATTCTGGTATCTCCTTCCACCAACGGTGGTTTCTCCCAAATACACGTACTTGAAACCTTTCTCGTACATGGTAAAAATCTGTGCAGGATTCATTGCCGTAGAACTGTTATCAATCTCACTCAATTGCACCTCACTATCATTTTTCAAATAAGTCCATTGCACTTTGCCATCAGAAATCAACTCCTGATTGGCAACTGCAACTTTGTATTTGTTTGATTTGGATTTTGAATATAAAACACCCGTTTGGCTTTCATTGATGTTAGCCTGCGGATTTTTAATTGTATAAATAAAATCAGCCTTTATCACATCGTAAGAACGGTATTTCTTACTCACTCCCGCCAAAATTGCTTTTGCCGTAGCATCTGATTGGGCAAACACAAAATTAGAAGTAAACAAAAACGCAATCAATAAATAAACTATATTTTTTCTCATCATTTTAATCTTTTTTATCCAAACCAGACAAGAACTGTTCCAAGTGGTGTTCGTCCAAAATCAAAACCTCTCTGGCTTTACTGCCTTCAAACGGTCCTACAATACCACATGCTTCTAACTGATCGATAATTCTACCGGCCCTGTTGTAACCTAATTTTAGCTTTCGCTGGATTAATGAAGTTGAACCTTGCTGATGCATCACTATTAAACGAGCCGCATCCTCAAACATTGCATCCCTATCTTTCGGATCGAAATCTTTTATCGTTCCACCATCCGTATCATCGCCAACATATTCTGGCAATTCGTAAGCAGAGGCGTAACCACGCTGTTCTCCAATGAAATCTGTAACCCTGTCCACTTCGGGTGTATCTACAAAAGCGCACTGCAAACGGATTAAATCACTCCCTGTTGACAAAAGCATATCCCCTTTTCCAATTAACTGATCTGCACCGCCCGAATCTAAAATGGTACGTGAGTCAATTTTTGAAGTTACCCTAAACGCTAACCTTGCAGGAAAATTCGCTTTAATTGTACCTGTAATAATATTTACGGACGGTCTTTGCGTGGCCAAAACCAAGTGAATTCCAATCGCTCTGGCTAATTGTGCCAACCTTGCAATCGGGGTTTCTACTTCTTTACCGGCAGTCATCATCAAATCTGCAAACTCATCAATTACCAGAACAATAAAAGGTAAAAATTTGTGTCCATTATTTGGGTTCAGCTTTCGCTTGATGAATTTCTCGTTATATTCTTTCAAGTTTCTTACGCCCGCATCCTTCAACAAATCATACCGCTGGTCCATCTCTATACACAAAGAATTAAGCGTGTTGATTACTTTTTTGGTATCGGTTATAATCGCATCGTCTTCACCCGGAAGCTTCGCTAAAAAGTGGCGTTCAATTTTTTTGAAGAGTGAAAGTTCTACCTTTTTT
>JBBSTQ010000304.1:0-4585 GCA_038235745.1 Sphingobacteriales bacterium | reverse complement strand
TGATGCAAAACGGTCTCCATATTTAAACTTATTATAGTTCCAAACTTCCCAAATTGCCCTATAATTAATTGCACCAACAAACTGCGCTTTTTTAGCAAATTCATCTATCGAAGAAGACAAGCCAAACTCATTAACGGCGTCTCTGTATTTGGTAGTAACCTGATGAAAACCGTTCCCGTCCAGATAGTTCCAAACAGAATCTACTATCGGCCAGAGGTCTTCTTTAGGCATCATTTTCCTTAATGATTCTACTATTGGGAGGTTTAACGTCCCATATTCCGGGTTAAAACCATCAACCCTACTGCCTCTAACCGATGCTGTATTTTCGAAATATTGCATCGGGTTTTCGTAACGATAAGGGCTACCATCATGTACGCCACAGCACTCCGACTGAAACTGATACCCAACCGTACTATCAAGGCTATGGATGATATCGCCCGCTCCTTTAATTTCCGTGGATTCGTTTGCGGAAACATAATAAGCAGAAGAAGCATGACCTCTAATTCTTTTAACCGTCTGCTTTAAATTTTTAAAATATAGTGCCGTATCTGTAGGGAAATGGGTATCTCCTGTAATCCAAAACTCAGACCAAACTAATATCCCAAATTCATCGCACAATTGGTAAAAGTAATCAGACTCCGCAATTCCGCCTGCCCAAAGCCGTATCAGGTTAATTCCTGCCTGCTTGGTATAACGCAATTCTGCATTGGTACGTTCTTCTGTGTTACGCAACATGGCTTCTGGCACCCAATTGGTTCCTCTAATAAATACAGGATGCCCGTTAACCAAAAACCTACGCGACTTGTCTGGTGTATTTTGATCAGAACTTATTTCTCTAATTCCGAATTTTGTAGAAATCTCACTCTTTATTTTCTTTGCAGATGAGCCAAATTTCAACTCAAGCGTGTATAAATTCTGACTTCCTTTATTTATTGGCCACCAAAGTTTTGGATTTTTTAACTTTAACGCTTCAAACTCTTGCGGACTAAAAGTGATTTTTTTTGTTTCATGTGGAGCAAGAATCACCTCTTTGCTAAACTGGCTACCCGTTTCTAAAATTTCCCCGAATAAAGTGCCTTTCTGCGTTTTGTTACTTGCGTTTTTCATTTCAACAGAAACCGTCTGCTCGGAAGAAGTGGTATCTGGCAAAGGAATTTTGCTTTGCACAAACGGATGTTCTAGCAAAATATCGCTTGTGGTGTAAACTTCAACATCACGCCAAATACCTGTATTTCTATCTCTAATTCCATCTGGAGCGGTAAAATCCCATCCAGCACTCATTAACATCGTTACATTTTGTCCTATCTCTCCGTTTCCTCCGTTGTGATTTTCTCCAACTGCACCAGTACGCTTTTGGCCGGGTTTAAAGTTAGAACCTGGTACATCTACCGGAGCTACTTTTACCGCCAAAATATTTTGTCCTTTTTTATTAATCAGATCTGTAACATCATAACTTTCGGCATTAAACATCCCAGCCATTTTACCCAAATTTTTTCCGTTAAACCAGATGTCAGTTCTGTAATTTATACCATGGAATTTTATCCAGATACGCTTGCCTTTAAAAGATTTAGGAACCGTAAATTCGGTACGAAACCAATAATTGTAAAAGTCGTTTCCTGTATCCGCTATATCCGGAATAAGGTTTCTGGTTTTTCTGTTGTTATCTCCATAGTATGGTTCTGGATATTTTTTATTGGCAACCAAGCTATTTAATACCGTACCAGGCACAATTGCATTTTGCCATGATGTTGCTTTTTGATAAACAGAACTTGAGATTTGCGCTCCGCTTTCTTTAATATCTCCAGATTTTATCATTTCCCAAGTATATTTTCCTCCATAAACATCCGGAGACCTCAGAAAGATGAAATCTTTTGAACTCGGATTTGTTAGATGCGCTTTTGACTGCGTAAAAGCAATGTTAAAAGTGAAAATTAGACTAAACGTGATTAGGGTACTTGCTATAATGTTCTTCATAATATAGGATCTTAAAAAATTTAGTTTTGAGTGAATGATGGAGGCAAAATTTTATCCCAACTTATGGGTTTATTAGTCATTTCTATTTCCATTATGCCGCCGTTTTTTATTTCGGCATGTTTAAACCAAGCCCGATCTAAAGCGATACCATTTAAGGTTGCTGATTTGATGTAGATATTCTTATTAGAAAGCTTTTTTGCAATTATTTTAAACGTTTTACCACCAGCCATTTTCAAACTTACCTCATCAAACATTGGTGCGGTAATTAAATAAACATCCTGCCCTGCAACCGGAAAAAAGCCCATTGTGTTAAAAATGTACCAAGCCGACATGCTTCCTGCATCATCATTTCCGGGTAATCCATCAGGTTTAGAAGTATAGTTCTTATTGATGATATCCCTAACTGTTTTGTTCGTTTTAAAAGATTTACCTGCGTAGGTGTAAAGTGTGGGTGTTAAAAAACCAGGCTCATTGTTTACGTTATAATAGTCGTTTAACCAAGGATGGTACGATTGCGTTTTTTTTGTGAAAAAAGTATCCAATCTACTCACAAATTTTTCGTTTCCTCCCGCTTTGGCAATCACATTAGCTACATCGTGAGGTACATATAGAGAATACTCCCAAGAATTACCTTCGTAAAGCCAGCCACTCCAGCCTTCACTTCGGTGCACATTCCATTTATCTGACCAAGTGCCATCTTTTCTTTTTGGCCAAATAAAACCTTTAGCGCCGTCGCTCTCGATGTCTTTATTCCATATATTTTCCCAGTTTTTAGAACGCTGTATGTATTTCTCGTAAACGGCTTCTTTCCCTAATCCCTTGGCCACTATGGCTATGCAGTAGTCGTTATAGGCGTATTCCATGGTTCTACTTCCTGCCCTTTCATAATCTGTAGAAACGTAGCCTAAATTATTATAGTCGTTAATTCCACCTCTTCCCCTCATCCGTTCATCGCCACCAGGGGGAACTTCTGCATTTTTAATCATGGAGTTAAGTGCTTCTTCGTAATTTATACCCTTTAAACCTTTAACAAAAGCATCAGCAATTAACACGTCAGAATTACTTCCTCCTTGTGTTCTGCCGGTAGAATTTCCACTTCTGGCATCTGGGGCGTAACCCTCCTCTTTATAAATATCAATTAAAGAGTTGATCATCCTTATCTGCTCTTTTTCCTGTACTAGCGTAAGGAAAGGGTGCGTTGCCCTAAACGTATCCCAAATACAATAAAAATCATCGTAATACGGAGCGTCTGATTTCCATTTCGGATTTTCGCCAGTCCGGTCAACCGGCATCAGCATGGTCTTATAAACTGCTGAGTAAAAAATCTTCTTTTGATCTTCGTTTTTCGTTTTGACTACTACTTTATTTAATTTTTCATTCCAAGTGTTAGCGGCATTTGCTCTTGTATTTTCAAAATCCCATTCTGGCAGCTCGTTTTTTACATTTTGCTTTGCCTTACCTACACTTAAAAACGATATTCCCACCTTCATCTTTACCTCTCCAGAATTATCGTTCGCGAAAGAGAAATATGCGCCTACTGGTTCGTGAGAGTCGTATTGTTCTTTTTTGTTTTTATCCAACTGGCCAGCTTTCCATGTGCCAGATTCTCGGGCTGGTTTATCTGTTACGGCATAAAAATAAACAGTGTAAGCATCGCCCGCATTCCATCCCCACCTTACTCGTGTGTATCCTTCAATCTCGGTTTCTGATAATATTCTAACCTCCGAACCAACTAATTCCTGACTGTATTCTCCCGCTTTTTTGTTATCGCCACCACTCAAAAAACTCCCCAAATCAAAAATCAAATTCAGATTTTCATTTTTATCTGTGGTATATTTATGAAAGCCCACACTATGAGTTACCGTATGTTCTGATTGTAGATTGAATTTTGCGTTCCGGTAGGCGTAATACCCAGGCGCTGCTTTTTCTTCTGAACGGAGCGAGCCATAATTTAACACGTTGACTTTCCCAGTTGTAGCCGCAACTAAAACGTTTCCATACTTTGGAGGACCACCTGTACCGCTTACATGAACATGGCTAATTCCTTTCACTTCCCCGTTTGCATCGTAGCCAGAATTTGAGTTCAACTTGCCACAATCCGGCCCTAGCTTTACCATTCCATAAGGTAACGAAGCGCCGGGGAAAGTATGTCCTTCGCCGGTTGCTCCAATAAATGGATCTACAAATTTCACAGGATTTAATTCTTGCGCACTCGAACTTTTAAACGAAATAAATAATATTGCTATAACGAAAATTGATTTTCGGATGAGGCTTTTCATACTGAAGGTTGCTTATTTTTTACTCAGGTTGATTTATGTTTTCTATAAAAAAAATACGCTTATAACAAATCTGTTAAGCTTATTTCTGAATTAACTTTAGAAAACGATCGAATCGGGGGAATTCGAAATACGAATGTAAGGATATAAATACAATTTATTGTCCTGTGCTATCATGTTTCACTTTTTTTACTGATTTTTTTTTAGCCCATTAATTATTCTAAGACCTCAATCAATCCTTTTTAAGAAAAGTAAAACCTCTGATTGTTTGAAAACGTAGCCACTTTACACCTCATTCGTAAACAATTGTAAAAAAAATGTCCTCCTTCCCAATT
>JBBSTQ010000303.1:0-4590 GCA_038235745.1 Sphingobacteriales bacterium | reverse complement strand
GAATGCAGAATACGGCGTTGCACAGGCTTTAACCCATCAAAAATATGAGGGACAGCCCGATCTAAAATCACATAGGAAGCGTAATCTAAAAACCAGTTTTCGTATAAGCCACTAAGTGGCGTTACGTTGTGTAAGGTTTCTTCGTTTTTGTAATTGTTGTCGTCCATAATTTTCTAACCACAGAGGTCACAGAGTTTTTTCACAGAGGTCACGAAGATAAGCTCAGCGAACTCTGTGCTTTTTTCTTGGTGTATCTCTGTGGTTAATTTTTAACAATAACCGTTTATAACTCGTTTTACTCCATCCTTCAAAAGAAGAACATTAAAGTTAATTAACAGTCCTAATTTACATTTTGACAATTTTAAATACGTCAAAGTTTGAGCTAGATGAATATCGGCTAAAGACTCAACTGATTTTATTTCAATAATCAATTTATTTTCTACAATAATATCTAACCTGTAACCGCAATCCAGTTTTATGTCTTCATAAATAAGTGGGACTGCTTTCTCCTTCTCTGCAAACAGATTGTCTTTTTTTATCTCGTAAAATAAACACTCTTTATATACAGACTCCAGCAATCCAGGTCCTAGTTCTCGATGAACTTTAATTGCTAACCCTATCACTTCTGTTGCAAGGTTGTTTTCTCTTTCCATTATTGTTATTTTAACACAGAGAACACAAAGTTTTTCACAAAGTTCTCAGAGTTCGCTTTTTTCACTTACTCTGTGTATCTCTGTGCAAACCTCCGTGACCTCCGTGGTTACTTTCCCAACCTACTTTCCATAAACATAAAAGGCAACAAACTCTTCACACCCTTTGTTTTCCATATAGCCCCGTCAATACAATACAACAAAACATCCATCTCGGCGGTTTGTCTTTGTTCACACTCCGCCATTACCTGCAAGCAAGACCCACATGGTGTTATCGGCTTCAACAGTTCAAAGTTTGAGGTAGAAGCCGTAATAGCAATAGACAAAATTTTATCATTTGGATAGTTTGCTCCAACACTAAAAAGAGCCACTCGTTCAGCACACAAACCAGAAGGATAAGCTACGTTTTCCTGATTGCAGCCATAAACTACTTTGCCACTAGCAAGTAATACCGCTACACCAACTTTAAAATTAGAGTAAGGCGAATAAGAATTATCTAAAGCTTTAACAGCTTCCAAACAAAGATTTTTGTCGATTTCGTTTAGTTGATCAATGCTTTCAAAATCTTCAAAAGCAATATTAATTTCTGTCTTTATCAATTATGGCTTTTCTAATATTAGATTTATTCTTTCTTTTCAAATTTGCTGCTCACTTAAAGCTTGTCCCTTTAAGTTTTAAGCCTGTAAAGATTCCTCCACCGCTTCGGCGGCAGCCTTTGCATCAGCAATGATATCGGCTTCGTCTTTTTCTACCCTTAAATTCTTCACAATATGTTGCTGACGATCCATGGTGTTTTTACCCATGTAATATTCCAACAGGTTTTTAATCTTGGTCTCTCCCTGTAAAATCACGGGATCTAAACGAATATCTTCGCCAATAAAATTCTCGAATTCATCTGGAGAAATCTCTCCCAAACCTTTAAATCGGGTAATTTCTGGCTTTCCGCCGAGTTTATCTATCGCTAAAACACGTTCTTCATCGCTATAGCAATAAATAGTTTCCTTTTTATTACGCACCCTAAACAAT
Source organism: Sphingobacteriales bacterium (assembly GCA_038235745.1). Lineage (GTDB taxonomy): Bacteria > Bacteroidota > Bacteroidia > Sphingobacteriales > Sphingobacteriaceae > Pseudopedobacter. The sequence continues at coordinate 2,914 of JBBSTQ010000303.1, read as the reverse complement.
GGCGTTTGCAATATAAAAACGTGACCGGTTTTTACCAAATCCGGAAAAAACTGCAGAAAGAAAGTCATCAGCAACAAACGGATGTGCATCCCATCCACATCGGCATCCGTAGCAACCACAATGTTGTTGTAACGCAGGTTATCTAAACCGTCCTCAATATTTAAAGCGTGTTGCAGTAAGTTGAATTCCTCGTTCTCGTAAACCACTTTTTTGGTCAAGCCATAACAGTTTAGCGGCTTTCCCTTAAGCGAAAAAACTGCTTGCGTTCTAACTTCACGAGCTTTGGTAATTGAACCCGAAGCCGAATCTCCCTCCGTGATAAACAAGGTGGTTTTTTTACGATCTTCTTCGCTTAGCTTTTCATCATCCAAATGCCATTTGCAATCACGTAGTTTACGGTTGTGCAAACTGGCTTTTTTTGCTCGGTCATTCGCTAGTTTTTTAATTCCAGCAATGTCTTTTCGTTCCCTTTCCGATTGTAAAATACGTTTCAGCAAGGCATCGGCTGTAACTGGATACTTGTGTAAATAATCATCTAATGCTTTTTTAACAAAATCATTAATGAAAGTACGCACCGTAGGCCCATCCGGACCAACGTTTAAAGAGCCCAACTTAGTTTTGGTCTGTGATTCAAAAACGGGTTCCTGTATCCTGACAGAAACCGCTGCAACAACAGATGCCCGAATATCCGAAGCATCAAATTCTTTCTTGTAAAACTCCCTAATCGTTTTAACCAAAGCCTCCCTAAAAGATTGTTGGTGCGTACCGCCCTGAGTAGTATGCTGACCGTTTACAAACGAATAATATTCCTCTCCATATTGTTGACCGTGAGTCATGGCAATTTCAATATCTTCCCCTATTAAGTGGATGATGGGATAACGGTTAGCCTCGGCATCGGTGTTTCTCGCTAACAAATCGTATAACCCACGCTCAGAAAAGAATTTTTGTCCATTAAAGTTGACCGTTAAGCCTGCGTTCAAAAAAACATAATTCCAGATCATGTTTTCAATAAATTCTGGGATGTAGCGGTAGTTTCGGAAAATGGTATCATCCGGAATGAAAACTATTGCCGTTCCGTTTCGTTGGGTAGTGTCAATTTCGGGATTGTCTTTTGTTAGCTCCCCTTTTTCAAACTCCGCCTTTTTAGCTTTTCCGTCTCGGTAAGATTGTACCGTAAAAAAGTTGGACAACGCATTTACCGCCTTTGTACCAACTCCGTTTAAACCGACAGATTTTTGGAAAGCTTTAGAATCGTATTTACCACCAGTGTTAATTTTGGAGACGCAATCAATCACTTTTCCTAAAGGGATTCCTCGACCGTAATCGCGTACGGCAACTTTATGGTCGCTCACGGTAATGTCGATAATTCGCCCAGCACCCATCACAAACTCATCAATTGAGTTATCAACAATTTCCTTCAACAATACATAAACGCCGTCATCATAAGCCGATCCGTCGCCCAGTTTACCGATATACATTCCAGGGCGAAGCCTAATATGCTCTTTCCAATCGAGTGATCGGATACTATCTTCGCTATAATTTACACTTAATTCAGCCATTCGTTAGATTTGAGTGTTGCTATGTGAGCTATGAGTCCCGATAGCTATCGGGACTGTCAATCGCAATGAACCTTTACAAAGCTAAAATTTTGTGCAAAATAGGCAAGGATAAGATTTCAACATATTATGAATTATTTAGTTCTAAAGCTAAAAGAAGTTTGTCAAAAGTTATGATCTACTACATATCAGACGTTTTTTTTGATTACAGAAACAAAGGCTGTAATTCCTCGTCTTCCAGATATAGATTATTGAATAAGCGAATTAACTTTATTCAATAATCTATTGGAAACAGAAATAAAATATTTATTCCTCATCACCTTTTAGCCAATTAAAATCTGGATCAATAGAAAAGAACTCCTGATAATCTATCTTTAGATCTACCCAAATATTTTTGACGTCAAATATTTGATCATGGATGTGAGAATGGTAGACGAGTTCATGCATTAAGTAACAATAAGGATTCTCTAATGTAGGTAGATAATTTGTTTCTCGCCAGTCTTCTTCGTTACATAAAAGACTATTATCCAAACGACCTTCGCCAAAATATCTGAACGGATGATCGCAAGTGTAAAGTGGATCACCACTTCCGCTATCGTCGAAGTAAGAAATTTCAAACTTATAATTAAAATCTTCAAGCTCCTTATTACCAACTCTTTTTTGCAATAAGGGTAAATCTTCTTTAGCTCTATCTACCATTTCTTTTCCTTTCAATGATAAAAAATTGTTCAACCTATTCAGAAAGGAAACTTCTTGCGTCCTGATTACTCTTCGTGATGTTCTTGGAATAATATTATGTCCTAAATATTCATTTAAATGCTTGTACCGTTTTCCGAACAAGTTGTATATTTCACTATGGAAAAACAATTTATCTTCCCCATCGTGTTCATTATGGTGTTTTGCTCGTTCTTTTATGAAGCTTACAAAGTGAGATAAATAAAATGACATAGCTTTATCTTTAGATCTTTGAGACAGATTAGATAAATCCACTAAGTATTTTAAAGATGGTAAATGCTTAATTGTCAATTCTAATACGGCTAACGCATCATTCTCATAGACGAATTTTAACAGCTCGTCATCAGAAGCGTGAATTCTAAAATATCGTCCGAAAGCTTTAGGGTTTCTGAAGTTTTCATCAAAATGTTCTTCTGATTTTTTGTATTGATCTTCCATTTTTTATTTTTTTCGTTTTGGACAAAAATAAAACAGAGGCTCGCCAAACTATGCCGTAGTAAAAAAGTTTAGGTAAGACGTATTTTGTCTTGTGTTAAATTTAGTTTTGGGAAAATATGAAATAATGCAAAAGGAAATTCAAAACCCACTTAAAATACCAGTTGAACGTACTTTAAAGGAAATAG
>JBBSTQ010000302.1:0-4604 GCA_038235745.1 Sphingobacteriales bacterium | reverse complement strand
CAAGAACACTCAATTGTTTTGGTTCGTGGTGGAAAAGTAAAAGATTTACCTGGAGTTCGTTACCACATTGTTCGTGGTGCATTGGATACAGCAGGTGTTGCAGGTAGAAATCAGCGTCGTTCTAAGTATGGTACTAAAAAACCAAAGCCAGGACAAGCAGCAGCGCCAGCAAAAGGTGCCCCAAAGAAAAAGAAATAATTAAACGGAGGACAAGACAATGAGAAAATCGAAACCAAAAAAGAGAATCATCCTGCCTGACCCAAAGTTTAACGACGTAACGGTTACCAGGTTTGTAAATAATATGATGTACGATGGGAAAAAATCTATCGCTTACGCAATTTTTTACGGAGCTATTGAAATTGTGGAAACTAAAACCAGTGAAAACGGTTTAGAGCAATGGAAAAAAGCATTAAATAACATTAGCCCAGGAGTAGAAGTTAAATCTAGACGTGTGGGTGGCGCAAACTTTCAAGTACCAACTGAAGTAAGACCAGAGCGTAAAATTGCTTTAGGCATGAAATGGTTGATTAGCTATAGTAGAAAACGTGGCGAAAAAACCATGACTGAAAAATTAGCTGGCGAAATCATCTCTGCTGCAAAAGGTGAAGGTGCTGCAGTTAAAAAGAAAGAAGATACGCATAAAATGGCTGAAGCCAACAAAGCATTCTCTCACTTTAGATTCTAAGATAAAATGATTGGATGATAGAGTTTCGAATGATTGAATAGCTTTTAACGGTTATTCAATCATTCTTTCCTTCGCTCATTCATTAATTCAAAAAAAATGTCAAGAGATTTAAGATTCACAAGAAATATAGGTATTGCTGCGCACATTGATGCCGGTAAAACCACTACTACAGAGCGTATTCTTTTTTATGCTGGTGTAAATCACAAAATTGGCGAGGTGCATGATGGTGCTTCTACAATGGACTGGATGGCACAAGAAGCGGAAAGAGGGATCACGATTACTTCTGCAGCAACAACTGTTACCTGGAAATACAGAAATCAGGATTATCATGTTAACGTTATTGATACGCCAGGTCACGTAGATTTTACCGTTGAGGTAAATAGATCTTTACGTGTATTGGACGGACTAGTTTTCTTGTTTTCTGCAGTTGATGGTGTTGAGCCTCAATCAGAAACTAACTGGAGACTAGCTAACAATTACAACGTTCCTCGCTTAGGTTTTGTCAACAAAATGGACAGAGCCGGTGCTGACTTCTTAAAAGTTGTTAAGCAGGTTAAGGACATGTTAGGATCTAACGCTATTCCTTTGCAAATTCCTATTGGAGCAGAAGATGGCTTTAAAGGTGTTGTTGATTTAATTAACTGGAGAGGTATTGTTTGGAATGAAGACGATAAAGGGATGACCTTTACAGAAGTTCCAATTCCGGAAGATGCAATTGAAGAAGCTACTGAGTGGAGAGAGAAATTATTGGAGGCTGTTGCAGAATATGACGAGTCTTTGATGGAAAAATTCTTTGATGCTCCAGAAACTATAACTGAACGTGAAGTTTTAGATGCATTGCGTAAAGCTACGTTAGATGCGAAAATTGTACCGATGGTTTGTGGTTCATCTTTCAAAAACAAAGGTGTACAAACCATGTTGGATTACGTGATGGAATTGTTGCCATCTCCAATGGATGTTGAAGCAATTACAGGAACACACCCAGATACTGGCGAAGAAGTTAGTCGTCAGCCATCAGAAAGTGAGCCTTTTGCGGCTTTAGCATTTAAAATTGCAACGGATCCTTTTGTAGGTCGCTTATGTTTCATTAGAGTTTACTCTGGAAACTTAGAAGCAGGTTCTTACGTTTACAATGCTCGTTCAGGAAACAAAGAACGTATTTCTCGTATCTTCCAAATGCATGCTAACAAGCAAAACCCAATTCCTAATGTAGGTGCTGGAGATATTGCTGCGATAGTTGGATTTAAGGATATCAAAACCGGAGATACTCTTTGTGTAGAGAAAAACCCAATTGTTTTGGAATCTATGGATTTCCCAGACCCAGTTATTGGTTTAGCTATTGAGCCTAAAACTCAAGCTGATGCTGATAAATTAGGTGTTGGTTTAAATAAATTGGCCGAAGAAGATCCAACTTTTAGAGTTCATACTGATGAGGATTCCGGTCAAACCATTATCCAAGGTATGGGTGAGCTTCACTTAGATATTTTGATGGATCGTTTAAAACGTGAATTTAAAGTAGAAGTTAACCAAGGCGCACCACAAGTTGCTTACAAAGAAGCTATTACCGGCGAAACTCAACACAGAGAAGTTTACAAAAAACAATCTGGTGGTCGTGGTAAATTTGCTGATATCCAAGTGATCATTTCTCCTTCAGAAGAAGGTAAATTAGGTCTTGAGTTTATCAACGAAATCTCTGGTGGTTCTATTCCTCGTGAATTTATCCCATCTGTTCAAAAAGGTTTTGAAAACTCTTTACCAAACGGTGTTTTAGCTGGTTACCCAGTAACTGGTATGAAAGTTCGTTTAATTGATGGATCTTTCCACGCTGTCGATTCAGATGCTTTATCTTTTGAATTAGCAGCTAAAATTGCTTTCCGTGAGGCTTTGCCTAAGTGTAAACCAGTTTTGATGGAGCCAATCATGAAGATTGAAGTTTTAACTCCAGAAGAAAACATGGGTGATGTAATGGGCGATTTAAACAGAAGAAGAGGTCAGTTACAAGGCATGGATACAAGAGCAGGTGCTCAGGTAATCAAGGCTTTGGTACCGCTTTCAGAAATGTTTGGATATGTAACTCAATTACGTACCATTACTTCTGGTAGAGCAACTTCAACAATGGAATTTGATCACTACGAACCAGCTCCAAAAAGTGTGCAGGAAGAAGTGGTTGCCAAAGTTAAGGGAGCGAAAGCAAACGCTTAATAAGTAGTAATTATTAATATCAAGTATCAAGACCTAATAAGCGTCTTGCTACTTGATACTTTAATCTAGATATTAAATAACACACACGGCAATCGTTACAAATAGCTCTAACGAGAACCATAAAACAAAAAAAATGAGCCAAAGAATCAGAATTAAATTAAAATCTTACGATTACAACTTGGTAGACAAATCTGCTGAGAAAATTGTAAAGACTGTTAAACCTACGGGTGCAGTAGTTAGTGGTCCAATTCCTCTTCCAACAGAAAAGAAAATTTACACTGTATTACGTTCTCCACACGTTAACAAAAAAGCTAGAGAGCAATTTCAATTGTGCTCTTACAAAAGATTGTTAGACATTTACAGTGCTTCGGCTAAAACTGTTGATGCTTTAATGAAGCTTGAATTACCTTCAGGTGTTGAAGTTGAAATAAAAGTCTGATAGATTTTTTTAAGATTTAAAAAGCCCTTTTCGGAGATTCCAAAAAGGGCTTTTTTGTGGGATAAGTTTTGTGGAATCCTATGATGTTTCTGAACTCTAGAACTCTGGTTTAGGTTTACTAAGAGGATCTGCTATTTTATCTTTAAATACATAACCCGATGACTTCCTATTCCTTCGATTTCAAAACTGTCACTAATAAACTCAAAGCCTAAACCGAGGTAAAACTTGTACGCTTTTTCACGAGCGTTGCACCAAAGATAATTTGCCTTTTGCCCACGCAAGTAAACGATTGCAAAGTTCAACAAACGGTTGCCGTATCCTTTTCCCTGATATGCAGTATCTGTTGCCATACCTCTTAGTCGATACCCAGTTCCAACAAAATCATCTTTTTTTTCTTGGTGGAAACTAGCCACGCAAACAATTTCGTCCTCAGCCAAAAAACCTAGATGGAACGTTTCTGGCGCATCATCGTTGTCAAAAACACATTCATCAAGTTTGAGTTTCCCTTCTCTTAATACTGTATTTCTTAAAGGAAGCACATGCTCGGTTAGTAAAAATTTAATCATTTTGAGATCCAAGTTTTAAAGTTAAATCCAATAAGCGACTGGAGTAGCCAAACTCATTATCGTACCAGCCAACTACTTTTATCATACCACCGACAATGGAGGTCAGTTGTGAATCAAAAATACAGGAATGCGGGTTGTTGATGATATCAACAGAAACAATTGGGTCTTTGGTATATTCTAAAATATTCTTTAATTCGCCAGATGCAGCTGTTTTAAAAGCTTCGTTTATCTCTTCAACCGTTGCGGGTTGTTTTTTTAAAATACAGGTAAAATCTGTAAGTGAACCGTTTAAAACCGGAACGCGGATACCTGCACCACCCAAACTACCTTCCAAATGAGGAAAGATACTCGTGATGGCCTTTGCTGCTCCGGTGGTGGTTGGGATGATGGATGATGAAGCTGCTCTAGCTCTACGTAAATCTCTATGCGGTGCATCATGAAGGTTTTGGTCGCCAGTCATGGAGTGGACAGTGGTTATGTACCCTTCCTTTATTCCCCAGTGATCATCTAAAACTTTAACCATAGCTGCCACGTTGTTTGTTGTACATGAAGCGTTAGAAATAATCTTACTGTTCCAATCTATATCGTTATCATTTACACCTAAGACCACGGTCGGGATATCTTTATCTGCCGATGGAGCGGACAACAGAACCTTTTTTGCGCCCGCTTTTAAATGCTTTTCTGCCAGTTCTGCTGTCAAAAATCTACCTGT
>JBBSTQ010000301.1:0-4619 GCA_038235745.1 Sphingobacteriales bacterium | reverse complement strand
ACATCTCTGCTTCCATCGGGGTTAAAAGAGAGTTGCCCTAAAGCGTAATTCCTATCCGCAAAACCTGCAATATTGGATAAACTATCCAATTGTTGTTCGTTAAATAATTTAGTGCTGTTTAAACCTTCAATCTCTTTTCGGGTATTAAGTATTTTGTCCATTTGGGTTAGCTCTTCACGCACTTGCCCTAACCGTCCAACTTTCTGCTCCACCACCGCTTCCTTTTGTTTAGCATAAGTTCCGTAGCCATTTATACCACTTGTTTGGTTGGTTTTATCGCCAAATACTTCCTGATTCAAGATATATCTTGAACGGTTGATGTCTTTTTCCAAAGAATCTTTTTCAGTTTTTAAATCCTGAAACTTGGTCAGCTCCAAACTGTATTTATTGGTAAACGCTTTATTTAACGTATCAATTTTTGAACGCTGACCGTTTAAATAGCTAGTCTTTAATTTCTGTCGAATTTCCTTGTCAAATATTTTAAGCTCCAACGGGCGAGAGATGATAATTCCAATCATGATGGCCAACAAAATCCTGGGCAATGCTTGAAAAATCTGTCGGTTGGCATCCCCTGTTTTTTTAATACTGGCAACAATATACCTGTCCATATTAAAAATGGCCAAACCCCAAATCAAACCAAAAATAAACGCAAAAAACACGGCAGCTGTGCTGCCAGAAAAAACAAAGTACATGGCGTAGCCTCCGGATAGACAAGCAAACAAGGCCGTAAAAAATATAGTGGCGCCAATACCTACAAACTTATTGTGTTCTGTAGGGTACTTTTTTAATGTATCGATATGTGCGCCAGAGCAAAACCAAAAAAAGTCGGTTATTTTTTTCATCAAAAATTATTGTCAAATCCTGTTCCACAAAGAAACGTTAAATCGTGGTAATTAATATCGTTTCTGAAAAAATGAAAATCAGTGTTTTTGGGTAGTTGCAAATACGCATTAATACGTATTTCAAACACTAATAAATTCGGCTACTTTACAAAGTGACAGCCGAAGAAAAAACAAAGCCGGTTCACTTTTACAGGCAAACCATTTGAAAGAGAACATCCAACGATAAAATAATATTAGAAATATGATAAAGACTATTGCTAGTTTAGCAATTGTTTGTGGTGCGGCTGCAACTTAGGCAGCAGCCGTTTTTTATTTAATCAGCTTTTTGACTTTCATCTTAACACATAAACCCTTATTTTTGAAACAATAAATAAAAACACGATGGAAGAAAGCTTTAACTATCAAAAATATAACTGGTTATATTATGTAATTGGTTTAGTGTTCGGTGCTTTAACCGGCCTAGCTGTAGAAGGTCATATTCTTACGGGTGCAATTTTAGGTGTGTTAACCGGTGGGCTGTTTAAGTTCATGATTAACAAAAGCCGCAATGAGCAACAAGCCTAAGCAAGAGCTTCCGCCGTTTATAAAAAATTGGAACCAGTTTTACGCAATTGTTTTGTGTTGGCTGGTTTTTTTGATTTTAATATTTAACCTAATTACCAATTATTTTTCATGAGTTGGATTGACTGGCTGGTACTTTCTGTTACCATTTTGTTTATCGTAATTTATGGGATTTACAAAAGCAGAGGCAGTAAAAACATTGATGGTTACCTACTTGGCGACCGGTCTTTGCCTTGGTACAACGTAGGTTTATCCGTAATGGCGACGCAAGCCAGTGCAATTACTTTCTTATCCGCACCGGGTTTGGCTTACTCAGACGGAATGCGCTTTGTGCAGTTTTACTTCGGGCTTCCCATAGCCATGATTATTCTTTGCATTACCTTCGTCCCAATTTACCATAAGCTTAAAGTTTACACCGCTTATGAGTTTTTAGAGCAACGTTTCGATCTAAAAACCAGAGCATTTACCGCATTTTTATTTCTGATTCAGCGAGGTTTATCTACTGGAATCACAATTTATGCGCCGTCTATTATTTTATCAACGATTCTAAACATCAACACCACTTACACCACACTTTTTATCGGTAGCGTAGTGGTTTTATATACCGTTTACGGAGGCACAAAAGCAGTTTCTTACACCCAAATGCTGCAAATGAGCATTATTTTCTGCGGGATGTTTTTAGCTGGATTTATGGTCGTTCAGCTTTTACCTGGCGATGTTGGCTTCGTGAAAGCACTAAAAATTGCCGGAAAAATGGACCGGATGAATGTGATTGATTGGAAGTTTGATTTGAACAACAAATACACCGTTTGGACGGGTATTATCGGCGGACTTTTTCTGCAACTTTCTTATTTTGGCACAGATCAATCACAAGTTGGCCGTTATTTAACAGGCAGTTCTGTCGGCCAAAGCCGGATGGGTTTATTGATGAACGGAATGTTGAAAATACCAATGCAGTTTTTGATTTTACTGATTGGGATTCTGGTCTTTACCTTTTACCAGTACCAAAAGCCACCAGTTTTTTTTAACAGTTACGAACTCAACAAAATTGAAAATTCCAGTTATAAAACAGAATTTAAAGAGAGGGAAAAAGATTTCGATTTGGCTTTTGCCGATAAGAACAAGAAGGTAGTTGCACTTGACGAGGCATTGAGCACCAACAAAAATGTGGAGCAGGCAAGTGCGGAAGTAAAAGAAGCCAACCAAAACCTGCAACAAAAAAGGCTGGATGCTTTGGCGGTAATGAAGAAGAACAACCCCAATGCAGATTTGGACGACACCAACTATGTGTTTTTGACTTTTGTAACCCAGCATCTGCCGAAAGGCTTAATAGGGTTATTGATTGCTATTGTTTGCATGGCATCAATGGGTTCAACAGCTAGCGCCCTAAACTCTTTGGCATCAACCACTTCTGTGGATATTTATAAACGATTAATCAATAAAACAGGAAGCGACTCCAAATACCTCAATGTAAGTAAATTGACAACACTCTTTTGGGGGATTATCAGCATTGCCATGGCACTTTTCGCTAGTAAACTGGGTAATCTTTTAGAAGCGGTAAATATCCTCGGTTCTTTATTTTACGGAACTATTTTGGGGATATTCTTGGTAGCATTCTACTTTAAATCCATCGGCGGAAAAGCTGTTTTTTACGCAGCCATTGTTACAGAGATTTTCGTATTTATTGCCTTTAAGTATGATTGGATGGCTTATTTGTGGCTTAACCTTTTCGGTTGCGTGTTGGTAATTGGCTTCGGCTTTTTATTACAAGTATTTATTAAACAAGAACAAATATTAAATATTGAAGAATAGACTAAAACGAACTTATAGAGTTTCTAAATACATCATCTATAAAGAAACGCTGGTAGATTACAGAGAGAAATTTTGGTCTTTTTTAGGAGCCTTCGTTGGTATCGGATAATAGCTTATTTTCAAACGTTTTTTATAACTAGGGAAGAAAATATATTCTTGATTGGTTCTTTTGGCGCATCCAGCGTATTAATTTATGGAAACATACAAAGCCCTTTGTCGCAACCTCGTAATTTAATAGGTGGTCATCTGGTTTCTGCTTTAATAGGTGTTACGATTGCCAAACTTGTCCCAGATATCATTTACTTAACGCACCGTTAGCTGTTGCTTTCTCCATTGTGGCGGTGCAGTATACCAAAACCTTGCATCCTCCCGGCGGTGCAACTGCTTTGATCGCAGTAATCGGTTCTGAAAAAATAAAGAGCTTAGGTTACTTGTACCTCCTTTCTCCAGTTTTAACTGGCGCTCTTATTTTATTGATAACCGCACTAATTTTTAATAATATTACCGCAAAGAGAGGCTACCCAACAGGTAGTAGGTTCTCCAAATATTTTAAGAGACTCAGTGGTTCAACTAATTGAGCTTCACTTCAACGGCTGTAGTCGGCTTACTGAAATCTACTTCGCTGTTCTTTAAAAACTTAATGTTGCTGATGCTCGCTTCTCCAATTTGGCCTGTAATACCGTCTGCCTTATTCCAATTATGGAACGCCCATTTTTTGGCAAAAAATACTCCATTAACTTTGGTGTAGTCGCTATAAGCTATTGCGTGAGCATTTTTCTCTGCTTCCGCAAGACGTTTGCCACCAAAAGTAACAATATAGCCTATCGCTTTAATTAAATTTTGCGCATCTTTATATACCACATAATAATCGCCAGACGCATCGCCAGTACCCCTTTTGAAAGTCAATTTTGAGGCATCCAATTTTTGACTGGCAGTGTAGGATTGCGGCCCTAAATCATCCCACTTTGTGCCGTTGTCGCTCATTTTAAATGGTGCCATCAAAAAATACTGCCAAGTGAAAACATCGAAACGGGCTTTTGCATTATTGTTCTTTTCAGGAGTGATCCAAACTTTTGTACCGTCAAAAACAATCACAGTTCCATCTTCTTTAATCACTTTTATTTTTCCAGAATTTGTGGCCGAGATTACTTGCGTCTTCAAACTCGACTTCCCTCCAAAAACTAAATCGATGTTAAACGAAATCAAATCCTGCTTATGGAATTTTGCCGTGTTAAATCCTTTTTCAACCTTATTCACAGCCCTAGTTTGTGCTTGGGAAATGGTGTAAGCAAAAAGAAATATAATGACAAGTGACTTTTTTATGTCCCTAAACGTAGAATTTAAGAAAGAAAATTAGTTGTTCAAACTTCATTTGTTTTTTATGAGAGCACTGTGGCTCTTTTT